>JAAYQS010000059.1 GCA_012519155.1 Clostridiales bacterium | reverse complement strand
TTGAATAATTTTATAATCTACATTAAGCAAATTACCAATTATACCTTCATAAAATATAGGAAAAACTATAAGTATACCAACTAAATAAGGAGTCTTATCCTTATCAAACCAAACAAGTGATAAAACAACTAAAACCATAGTAGGAATAGTCTTTGTAATAGCATTAATTGGTTTTAAAAATTCCCTAAAAGGCTTTTTTACAGTTGAAATAACTCCAAGTATTACTGCTATAAATAATGCACTAACAAAACTTATTATACTTCTTAAAAAGCTTGATAAAGAATCCTTAACAAAGCTTTTTTCTTTAATTATTAAAAGAATTGAAGAAAAAACTTCTTCAATTCTTGGAAGATAAATATTATTATTTATAATTATAGCCGAAATTTCCCATAAAATAATTAAAAAAACTAATCCTAAAATCACATAAACTTTAGATTTTAATAAACTATTTTTCAAGGAAAATTTCATCATCAGGTACCTTTCCTCCTATTGTACTTGCATCAAAACTGCTTAATTTTTCAAAGTAAGTTTTATATTCCTTATAACAATCTTTTATATCTGTATAAGAAATATTGGCTTTGTCCATTGCCTTAATTACTATGTTTTTATCTGTTGATACTCCTATTTCTTCACAATATGTAGGTAAATCACTATTTTTTTCACTGGCAAATATGCAGCTTTCTTTAACTTCACTTATTAGCTTATTTGCAAAATCTTTGTTATTTTCATAAAAATTCTTGCTAATTATAAGTGTTGATTGAGGATATCCATATTCACTATTATTAAGTTTTTTCCATTCATCATTTAAATTTAAAATAACTTTTGCATTTTGATTTTTAGATGATACTTGTGATAAAGCTGGTTCTGGTAAAACACTGTATTTAGTTTTTCCTGAAATAACCATAGGTGCAAGCTCAGTTACACCATTAACATAAGAAAAATTAAAATCTGCATCTAGATTATATCCCTTATCTTTTAAAATTGACTTCATGACAATATCCGGAGTTAAATTCTTACCTATGTTATATATTTCTTTACCCTTTAAATCATCAATAGTACTTTCATCACCAGTAGAAACTAAATAAAATGATCCCCAGCCAATTGTTCCTGCAATTTTGTAATTTCCAGTTTTATTATATTGTGTAGCACTAACATTTGATGGAACAACAGCTAAATCAGCATCTCCTTTAAGTACAGCAGACACCACATTTTCTGAAGATTTTTCTATGGAATATTCCATATTATAATTAGAATCAATTGTTGTATTTTCTTTTACAAGTTTTGCACAAGCAATAGCTGTAATGCCATCTGGTATTATCATTTTTACCTGTACTGGATCACTATTTTTAGATGTTTCATTATTAGATGTAGTAGATTTTGAATTGCCACAAGCTACAAAACAAAATACAAACATTATAATGCCTAAGCAAAAGGATATTTTCTTTTTCATTATACAATGCCTCCTATTATGTAAATAATATAATGGTAATAGTATATACAAAAATATAAATATTATTACCTATATATATCTACAATTAATCCTTGAATTTCATCAATGGTAGAAGCTATGTTTATATTTTCCATTTGGTCTTCTACTATAGCCTTAGTAAGCTCTTCTAATTTTTCATCTACTGTATCTACAGTAATAAAATATTGAGTTTGCCAGAAGCTTATGTCTTTCTTTGTATTATACATATAATCAAGAACTGATTGTAAATATTCTTTAATTAATTTTTTATAGATTTTCACATCTGCATAAGTTTTTGTAATTACAAGTCTATTTCCTTTTTTCTTAATATCTTCAGCCATTTTATCAAGCTGCTCTTGAGATTTCCTTTCCTTTGCTTGATCAAAGCTTCTTGAAAAACTTTTTCTGCCTGAAACTATTTTTTTTTCTTCTCCTGTCTTTGTAATTGTAGAACTTCTAACTCTTCCTATTTCCATAATACTCACCCTTTCTTTTCATATATATTATACTATCTAAAAAGAAAAAATGCATTAAAACTTATTATCATTAATGACACCATTATGAAAAAAGTATATAATTAATTTATATTTTTTAAACATTTAGGAGGATCAAATTTGAAAACTTTCAAAGAATTAAATTCAAATAAGGAAATAATAGAAGGCTTAAATAAGCAAAACATAAAAATTCCAACTGAAATTCAAAATTTAGTAATAGAAGATATTTTAAATGGATTTGATGTTCTTGCAGAATCCTTTACAGGTAGTGGAAAAACCTTAGCTTTTGTAGCTCCTATATTGCAAAAAATAGATACATCAAAGAAAGAAATGCAATGCCTTATTCTTGCACCTACACATGAGCTTGTTATCCAGACAGAAAATCAAATAAAGCTTTTAAGTAAAAATAGCTGTATAAATGTAACTTCACTTCCAATTATGGGGGATGTAAATATTGATAGGCAAATAAAAAAAATAAAAGATACAAAGCCTCATATAATTGTAGGTACAGCTGGAAGAGTAATGGATCTTATAAAAAAGAAAAAAATAACTGCCCATACTTTAAAAACAATAGTAATTGATGAAGCTGATAATCTTTTAGATAACACAAGCAAAAATATGGTAAAAGACATAATAAAAAAATCTATGAGAGATACACAAATTTTAATGTTTTCAGCTAGTATAAATGAAAATGCCTTAAAAACAGCCATGGATATTTTAAAAAATCCTAAAATACATAAATCATCCAAAAAGCTTTCCATAAATCCAAATATTAATCATTTTTTTATTGAAGTAGATAAGAGAGACAAATTTGAAACTTTAAGAAAACTTATAGCAGCAGAAAACCCTACAAAAGTTATAGTTTTTGTAAACAACGCCTATGATCTTAAAAATACTTCAGAAAAATTGAATTTTCATAACAAAACTACCTTTACTCTTTCTAAAAATGTAAGTAAAGAATCTAGACAAAATGCTCTTGAAAGCTTTAGAAAAGGTAAAATAAACATTTTAGTATCTTCAGACCTTTCAGCAAGAGGTCTTGATATAAATGATGTTACTCACATAATAAATTTAGATTTTCCTTCAAATAGTGAAGAATACCTTCATAGAGCAGGTAGAACTGCAAGAGGAAAAGCTTCTGGCAAATGTATTTCTATTGTAACTTCAAGAGAAATTACTTATGTTAAAAAGTATGAAAAAATATTTAACATAAAAATAAAAAAAGCTTCCTTAAAAAATGGAAACTTAATTTAAATAAAACTTTATGGTGGGCTTAGTCTTATGCCCACCTTTTATAATGCAATAGCTATTAATTTTTCAATGTATCAATTTCTATATCTCCATAATTACATATTACATTCATTCTTTTTGTAGCATTATTATTTCTAGAATAATTATCTTCAAAAGAATTACCATTTAATTTTATGTCACCATATGTAGTTTCAAGTGTATAATCAAACAAGTTCTCCTTTTCTGCTGTTTGTATATTTACATCTCCATAATCACAAGTTACATTTAAATTATTGCAATAAATATTATCTATATTTATATCTCCATAGTCTGCTTTTATTGATAAATCATCATTAATACTAATATTGTTAGAATTAATATTTCCATAATCACTTTGAATTAATGCTTTTTTTAAAGAAGCATCAGATATGTTAATGTTAGAATAATCACTTTCTAATTCAAAATTTTCTAAAGAAAAATCCTTAGGTATTGTTATTTTTATCTTTTCCTTAGAATTATTAAGAAATCCAAAAGTAATTTTTCTATCATCACTTTCTTGATTTACATTTAAAATTCCATCATTTATATCATAGGATATTGATTTTTTACCATTTCCTAAATCACATGCTTCCATTTCTAGTTTAAATTCATCAGCCACATGAATATCTATTTCTTCTACACTTTCAACATTTATTTTTATTTGCTTTACATCATCAATAGTATATGATTCTTTTATAATTGTTTTATCATCACTAAATGCTATTTTAAAGTCGGAAATTTCAAATGTTCTAAATCCACCTTCTATATAGCCTGTTACAATTAATATTAAACCTAAAAGAAGAATTAACATCATAATTTTTATAAATTTACTCATAATCTAAAGCTCCCTTCTTCTTTTTATTTAATATAAAACCCACTATCTTCTTTATTGAAATCATTTCTAAATATAGTAAAGTGCTTCCTATGGAAAATAATATAAGACCTAATCCTAAATAAAAAGCAAATGAAGCCAAACTTTCAGGTATAAGGAAAAATGATACTACAGACACAAAAATTCCAACTAAAGAAACAGCTGCTGTTGATACTATTATTGAAATAAAAGCAGCAAAAAGTCCTACTAAAACTCCAAAAATTCCAATAGAAATGCCAAGTATAACTGGAGAAAATAAAATTGCTAAAACAATCAAAATAGTTTTTAGTTTATTATTTTTTTTCTTAACTAAAGGTTTATTAAAATTATTATAATCAGAATTATAAAAAAATTCATAATTCTGATTATTTATATTATTTGTAGAATTATTCTGCACAATGTTATTTTCAGAATTTTCGCTTTTTGAGTAATCCTCAATTATTTGTCTTGATAATTTGTCAGGATGTCCTAATAAATTTATAACATCTACATTATTATTAATATCTTTATCCTTAAAATATCCATTGTAATAATTAATTATGCTATCTAACTTTTCACTTGGCATACCTTTTAAATTAAATCTCATTCTTTGAAGAAATTCATCCTTATTCATTAATATATCTCCAAACATAAAATTTATTTATCTGCAGTACTTATGGATTCTATTGCAACACTACCGCCTCTTACTACTTCAATAGATTTAAATTGTTTTTTAATAAGTTTTATAATATCATTATTTTTTTCTTCTGTTTTTACTGATTCTAATAAAACACTATCTACTCCATAGTCTTTTATTTCTAAATTAAAAACTTTTGCAATTTGAAATATTTCTACTTTATCACTTTTAGTGCAATTTTTAATTTTTATAAACAATATTTCCTTAAGTTGAATAGGCGTATTGGTAAAATCTACTACCTTTATTACTTCTACACATCTATTAAGCTGCTTTTTTATTTGTTCAAAAGTTGCATCATCACTTATAACACTTATAGTCATTCTTGATACACTTTCATCTTCAGTTGTTCCTACAGTTAAACTATCTAAATTGTATGATTTTGCAGAAAATAAACTTGAAATCTTTGCAAGAACTCCAACATCATTTTCTACATATAATGAAATCCATCTCTTTTTCATATTATTTCCTCCTATTTACTCAAGAATCGTATTATCTAATGCTTTGCCACCTTGAACCATTGGAAGTACAATATCTTCAGCATCAATTATTATTTCAATTAGTGTTGGACCTTTTTTGTTTTCCTTTGCTTCTTTGAAAGCTTCTAAAAGATTATTTTCATCTGTTACTCTTATTCCTTTAATGCCATATGCATCTGCTATTTTTATAAAATCAGGAGAATATGGTGGACATTTATCACTTGGTCCCTTACATCTTTTATCACATTCTTTTATTCTTCTTGTACATGTACTTGAATATCTCTTATGAAAGAAAAGTTTTTGCCATTGTCTAACCATTCCTAAATAACTATTATTAAGAATACATATTGTAATAGGAAGTTCATTTGATGCTGCTGTTACAAGTTCCTGTATATTCATCTGCATACCTGCATCTCCTGATATACATATTACATCCCTTGTTTTATCCCCTATTTTAGCTCCTATTGCCGCTGGAAGTCCAAACCCCATAGTTCCAAGACCCCCTGAGGTAATAAGCTGTGCTTTATCTTTAAGATCTATAAATTGGCAAGTCCACATTTGATGCTGTCCTACATCTGTTACAACAATTTCATTATTATAAACTTTATTTACAGTATCTATAACCTTTCTTGGAGATATTCCCTCTGGTGCACTTAAACTTAATGGATGTTCACTGTCCCAAGCTTCTATTTCTTTTATCCATTCTTCAGTTTTGTAATTCTTCACATATTGAAGCATAACAGGCATAAACTTTTTAGCATCTGCAACTATTGGTATATCTACTTTTATATTTCTTGATATAGAAGCAGAATCTATATCCACATGAATTATCTTTGCATTTTTTGCAAATTCTTCGATTTTACCAGTAATTCTATCATTAAACCTTGTTCCAATGGAAAATAATACATCACAATTACTTATAGCCTTATTTCCTGCAAAGGAACCATGCATACCAATATTACCTATATAAAATTTATTATCTGTATCTATGGCTCCTTTTCCCATAACAGTAGTTACAACTGGTATTTTAGTTTTTTCTACAAGCTTTGTAAATTCATCTTTGCAGCCTGCTATATTGACACCACCACCAATTAAAAACAGTGGTTTTTTAGATTTTTGTAAAAGTTCTGCTGCTCTTTTTACTTGTCCCACATGAACTTCAGTATTAGGCTTATATCCTCTTATATTTATGTCTTCTTTATATACATCATCGCCTATTTCAAGCATTACATCTTCAGGTAAATCCACAACAACAGGACCTGGCTTTCCTGTCCTTGCTATATAAAAAGCTTCTTTTATTATTCTTCCAAGATCTTTTCTATTTCTAACAGTTACACTATACTTTGATATACTCCTTGTAACTCCTACTATATCTACTTCTTGAAATGAATCATTACCAATAAGGTTCCTTGGTACCTGTGCAGTAAAACATACAAGTGGTATACTATCATAATTTGCATCTGCTATTCCTGTAACAAGATTAGTTGCCCCAGGTCCACTAGTAACAAGGCATACTCCAACTTTTCCAGTTGCCCTTGCATAACCTTCTGCTTCATGTATAAGTGCCTGCTCATGTCTTGGTAATATTATATTTATACTATCTTCATCATACAAAGCATCAAATATATGAATTGCTTTACCGCCTGGATACCCAAATAGTGTGTCTACTCCTTCTTCTTTTAATGACTTAACAAAAAGTTCTGTTCCTTTTATATGCATCTTTTCCCCTCCTACACAAAAAAGCCCTAAGCCAAAAGCTTAAGGCACTCCCTATCACTACATTTAAATTATTTATTTTATAATAGCAAAAACAGTATTTATTGTCAAATAAATATATAAATATTCAGACCTGAAAGGTAAATTTTTTTATCTGACCATTTTTTCTGTAAATTTAACTTTTTTATTTTAATTCACATTTTTGCTATGTTTTTATGAAATTATCCACAATTATATGGTTTAGATTACCAAT
>JAAYQS010000058.1 GCA_012519155.1 Clostridiales bacterium | reverse complement strand
TATATATTCTATCACAATAATTATTTTAAGTACATAAATGGCTTATTATTTACTTTCAAAGCTATTACAACATGTTTCTGTGTATATTGCAGTATCAGAGCCACCACCTACAGATATATCTTCTAAACTGCATAAACAATTTTCATTATGCTTACAGGTTTTAGAATAACAAACAAGACAATCACATGTGCCACTTTCACTAGAACAATTTGTTAAATCTGAATACAAAAGACGATTCAAAAAGCTGCCACAACATGTATTAGAATCATTTGATGCATTTATTCCTCCTATATTAACTCTATCAGCATGGCAAATTTCTCCGCTATTATGAGAACAATTTGTTACATTACATTTTATTTTGCTCATAAGAATAAACCTCCAAATTTATTTACTAAAATATCTATCTAATAATCCCTTAAATGCTCTTCCATGACGTGCTTCATCTTTGCACATTTCATGTACTGTATCATGAATTGCATCTAAATTCTTTTCTTTAGCTTTAGTTGCTAATTGCTTTTTACCTTCACAAGCTCCAAATTCTGCCTCAACTCTTGCCTTTAAATTTGCTTTAGTATCAGCTACTAGAACTTCTCCTAAAATTTCTGCAAATTTAGCTGCATGTTCTGCCTCTTCATAAGCAATTCTCTTGTAAGCTTCTGCAACTTCAGGATATCCTTCCCTATCAGCTTGCCTAGACATGGCAAGATACATTCCAACTTCTGTACATTCTCCTGTGAAATTAGCCCTTAAATCTTCAATAATATCTGCATCAATATCTACAGCTGTTCCTATTTTGTGCTCATCTGCAAATACAAGATCCTCTAAAACTTCTTGAAATTTTGACTTATCAGCTTTACATACAGGGCATACTTCTGGAGGTAAATCTCCTTCATGTATGTAACCACAAACTATACACATATACTTTTTCATATAATTAAGCCTCCTTACTTCATATTACTAAATTATTATTTGTAAGAAAAATTTTTTTATACAAAAAAATACCCTATGAATTTTTTCATAGGGTACTTAAAAACTACTATTTCTTTTTTAAATCTACTTTTGGTTTGTTAATTTCACTATTTTCACTAATAAAGGAGCTACTATCTACCAATTTCTTTTTTTCTATGTTACTTCTCTTATCAAACAATTTGTCTATACCATCATTTATACATTTATTAATATTATCTGATGAATATCTTATATCATTAAAATTTTCATTAATGTATTTGTCAGTTTTTTCTGTAATTTGATTTTTTACAGAATTTATAGAATTATTACATCCTTCTGTAATGCCATTAATTTTATTTTCAATTTCTCTTAAAAAAGAATCTAGTCCCATAAATATCACCTCTCATAATTTTATAAATAGTATCTTAATAAAAAAAGAAAAACATATAAAGTTAATAATATACTTGAAACTTTAAAAAGCACACTATTTGCCATTCCATTTGCTTTACATATATTTAAACTTATACCTTTATTACTTGGGTATAAAATTTGCACCTTTTTCTTGTTAAACATATCTAAAATTATATGACTCATCATAGAAATTATCATATATATAGCACCTTCTGGTAATACAATATATGTTGCTATCGTAATAAGTGCTATAGCTAGAAAAGAATGCATAAAAGACCTATGAGGTGTATTCATTCCATATATACATATACCTAAAAAGAAAGCTAATCCTATAATAACTCTAAAAATGCTTTGTATACCTTCACTAAGAGAAATTCCCCATTTGAATTCTGCAAAAAACAAAATAGCAATAGAAATACCTATAACTAATAATGTTTTATTTAAAACATTTCTAGAACTTGATGTACTTACATCAATATCACTTAATACAGATCCCATAGAAGATACACCTAAGCAAATTAAAAATTCCTTTGGAGATTCTGGTTGTGTTATAAAAAGTGTAGTAAGTACACCTAGAGCCATATGGGTTTTACCTGTCATAATTATTCCACCTTATTTTCATTTGTAAATAATAAGATTATACCATACTATATTTCATTTTCCTCAGTATTTTTTAAATTTTTATTATTAATTTTATTATTATTTTTACTATTTTCTTCGTTATCTGAAATATTATAACCCTTATTATTTATTTCATCTTTCTTAATGTCAGTATTTGTATTTACTTCTTTGTTTTTATCTTTTATGTTTTCATTTATTTTATTTATACTTTCTCCTATTTTGGTACTAATGCCTATATCTATACCAGCTAATGAACCTGCAATTTTTGAAAGCTTAATGTCATTATATGAATTTTCATTACCTGTAGGCTTAATATCAAGTTTTTCTGCATTAAGTCTTGTTTTATCATCCTTTAGGTTATGTATATTACTTAAAGAATTATTTGCATCAATAAGTTTTACAAGGCTTTTAGAAACAATAGCTCCTCCAAGATCCTTATCTTTATATTCCTTTGCTTTTTCCTTTTCTTCTTTGCTAGCTTTTTGCTCATTTTCTTCCTTTTGTTTTTCAATTTTCTCTTTTTGTTTTTGAATTTGTATATTTTGAATCTGACTATCTATATCAGATATTTTTTCCTGAAGATCTTTTATTTTTTGTTTTTTAGTATCCTTGTCCAAATCCTCTTGCATTTTTACTTTATCCTTTTGATCTGTAAGCTTTTGTTTCATTTTTTGTAAATTTTCTATAATTTTTTCTGTACTATCAAAAGAAGGTTTTTGCATAGCTTCTCCTAAGTTGTCATTTTTATTATTAGCATTTTTATTTTGGTTAACACCAAAATTTATTCTATTATTAACATGCATAGATGATATTTTCATTCTTACCACTACCTTTCTTAATGTAAAAATGTGTATTTATATATTTTATCGTTATTACTTTCTAATTCTTTACATATAGCTATATATTTTTCTAAAAAATAAAAAAAGTAAACTATATCAATAGATAAGTTCACCTTTTCATATTATTTATCAGACCTGAAAGGTAAATTTTTTTATCTGACCATTTTTTCTGTAAATTTAACTTTTTTATTTTAATTCACATTTTTGCTATGTTTTTATGAAATTATCCACAATTATATGGTTTAGATTACCAAT
>JAAYQS010000057.1 GCA_012519155.1 Clostridiales bacterium | reverse complement strand
TTTTTCAAAAAAAGCTATAAATAGGTTTATTTCTTATGCACATTTTTCATAAAAAGTCATGTTCAAATATTGAAATATCTACTTTTAGGTTTATATATTTTTTCATAGCTTACTTTACACTATCAAAATATCTTAATTCTTATGTATTTATTTTACATAAAAATTAAGATATTTTTCATTTTTACCCAATATGTAACATATTATCCTTAAATGTTTTTACATTATCTAGCTTTTCTATTAATAAATAGTGTCTTATATTTTGAATATACTATTGTCTGATCATTATATAATCCATAATAACCAGAAAGGAGATAACTTATAGATGATGCAATTAAAAAATAAGGTACTCCTTCAAAACCAAAAAGTTCAAAGCTAATGAGAATTGATGTAATAGGGCAATTGGTTACCCCACAAAATACAGAAATCATTCCAACAGCTGCGCAAAGTGATGGTGATAATCCAATTATATTTGCAAAAACACAACCAAATGTTGCACCTATAAAGAAGGATGGAACTATCTCACCACCTTTAAATCCTGCTTCTATTGTAATAGCTGTTAAAATCATCTTAACTATAAATGCATAAGGCACAGCTTGTCCATTTATAGCTTTTTCTATAACATCTACACCTGCACCATTATAATCTGTAGTTCCCAATGCTAAGGTAATAAGAACCACCAACACACCTGCAAAAAATATTCTATAATAAGGATTTTTTATATACTTTCTGTACATTTCTCCAAACTTATGAAGTATTATACAAAATATAACACTTAACCCAGCACATAATATTGCTAAAACAAGAATTTCAACACCTGAAATAATAGAAAGATCTGGTATATCCATTATTTTAAATGTACTAGAATTTATGCCCATATTACTTGCAAATTGTGATGCAATAAGTACAGAAAATACACATGGCACAAGGGCAGCATAATACATAACACCAACACTTACTACCTCTATAGCAAATATTGCAGCAGCCATAGGAGTTCCAAATACAGCTGCAAAGGCTGCACTCATACCGCACATTACAATTACTCTTTTATCTCTATCATCAAGCTTAAATATTTTCCCAAGAAAATTACCAATACTTCCTCCAAGTTGAAGAGCTGCTCCTTCTCTACCAGCTGAACCTCCAAAAAGATGCGTAATAACTGTAGAAATAAAAATAAGTGGAGCCATTTTTATAGGCACTTCTGATTCAGCATGTATAGTTGATAGTACAAGGTTTGTACCTTTATCATTTTTATAATTAAATATTCTATATAAAAAAACAATGAAAAGCCCTGCAACTGGCAAAAGAAAAATTATATTAGTATTTTCCATTCTAAAGGCAGTTACTTTGTTCATTGAATGTGCAAAAAGTGTACTAAAGCCTCCAACAACAACTCCTACTATACATGCAAAGAAAATCCACCTAATACATAAAAGCAAATGTTCGCTTACATGCTTTGTATAATATACAACCATCTTAGGTTTGCTTTTTATTTTTTTATTTATCTTTTTCATTTTATCTTTATCTATTGTATCTCTATTAATTCTAGATTTATTGTCTTGAATTTCATCATCCATATTAATTTTCACTACTCTTTCAATTATATTGTTAATTATAACATTACTAATAGCATATAACTTAAACTTTTATTCTGTCAAATACTTCTATAGCAATGAATAATTATCCTCCGGCTTAGCCGGAGGTTTTGAATTTTCGGGCGTAGCCCTTTTCCACTAGCCACGCCTAAAGGCGTATGTACGATCTGGCACATGCGACTTTTTACTTGCTACCCTTAAAAGGGT
>JAAYQS010000056.1 GCA_012519155.1 Clostridiales bacterium | reverse complement strand
TTTTTCAAAAAAAGCTATAAATAGGTTTATTTCTTATGCACATTTTTCATAAAAAGTCATGTTCAAATATTGAAATATCTACTTTTAGGTTTATATATTTTTTCATAGCTTACTTTACACTATCATATAATATTAAAATACAACAAATTACGAATTAAAACAATATAATTATCTTTTAATAAATTTACAATAAAAAAGGAAGAAATTGAAAACAAATATATATACATAAATATTATAAAAAAGGTTGATTTTTACTATGATATCAATTACAATGATATAAGCAAGGAGTGGAATTTATGGAATATTTGTTAATTTTGTTACTAGGATTAGTAATTGGAAGTTTTTTAAATGTTTGCATATTTAGGATTCCCAGAGAAGAATCTATAGCGTTTCCAGGTTCTCATTGTATGAAATGTGGATACGAACTTAAATGGTATGATTTGGTGCCTGTAGTTAGTTACATAATATTGCATGGTAAGTGCAGAAAATGTGGTGATAGGATATCACTTCAATATCCCATAATTGAAATTGCAAACGGTTTAATGTATATAGCCCTATATTATAAGTATGCTTTAAGTCTAGATTGCATTAAGTACATGATATTATGCTCTTTAATGATAGTTATTGGTGTAATTGATTTTAAAACAAAATATGTATATATACAAACTACTATTTTTGGAGTGACAGCAGGTATTGTTTTTATTGTATGTGATTGGGTTATTAATAAATCCTTTCCTTTAGATAACATACTAGGTGGTCTTTTGGGTTTTGTATTTATTTGGCTTATAGTGGTTATTACAAGAGGCATGGGTGAAGGTGATATAGAAATTTCGTTAGTTGGTGGTTTGTTCCTAGGATTAAAAGGAACAATATTTATGCTTTTTTCAGCTATTATTTTAGGTGGAATTGTTTCTGGAATTATATTGTTACTTAAATTAAAAGACAGAAAAGCAGAAATAGCTTTTGGACCTTATTTAGGCATTGGTGCAATAATTTCTGTGTTTTTTGGGACTCAAATAATTAATTTATATCTAACTAAATTTATAGTCTAGTTGTATTATAAATACATTTATTTCGAATATTACAAATATAGTGGAAATTTATATAAAAAAGTTATATAATCTTTATATAGGTAAATCTATAGTAAATTTGGGGGCGATAGTTAATGGCAATAATACAAAAAAGAAAGCTTGGTGAAATACTAGTTGCAGCAGGCAAAATTACACCAGAGCAGCTTCAAGATGTTTTATCTAGACAAAAACAGCTTGGAAAGAAAATAGGCCAGATATTAGTAGATGAAGAGATTGTTACAGATTCAGATATTATTGAAGCAATTGAAACACAAACAGGTATAAAAAGAGTTGATTTAACTGAAACAGGATGTGATAAGAAGGCAATAAAAATGGTGTCACAAAAAATTTGTGATAAGTATGACTTAGCGCCATTTGGCTTTGAAGGTAGTAAAATTAAAGTTGCTTTAGCAGATCCTTTAAATATTTTTGCTATAGATGATATTTCAATATCAACAGGGCTTGAAGTTCAGCCTTATATTGCAACAAGAAGAGAAATAAGAAGATTTGTAGAAATTCATTACAGTAATGAACAAATGTCAAAAGCTGCAGAAGAACTTAAAAAAGAATCTTTAGAAACAAAAGCTCAAGCAAGTAATATAGTAGATATTGAACAAATAGATGATGTTAAGAATGCTCCAGTTGTAAAAATGATAGACAGATTATTTAGAAATGCAATTGAAATGAGAGCATCTGATATTCATATTGAACCATACGAAAAAATTGTAAGAATTAGATATAGAATAGATGGTAAGCTTCAAGTAGTAAATACACTTGATATTGAAAGTTTAGGACCATTAGTTACTAGAATTAAGATTCTTGCATCATTAAACATTGCAGAAAAAAGAATACCACAAGATGGTAGAATAATTACAAGAGTAGGGGAAAAAGAAGTTGACCTCAGAGTATCAATACTTCCAATTGTATATGGAGAAAAAGTTGTTATAAGAATTCTAGATAGAGATGGATTTAAGTTTGGTAAAGAGCAGCTTGGAATGAGTCCTGAAAATATTAAAAAGCTAGAAAGAATGATTTCAAGTCCATATGGAATTATACTTGTAACAGGACCAACAGGTAGTGGTAAGTCTACAACTTTATATACTGTATTAAGCGAACTTAATGAATCAAATGTTAATATTGTAACTGTTGAAGACCCAGTAGAATACTCACTTGACGGAATTAATCAGGTAAACGTAAACAACAAAGCTGGTATGACTTTCGCAAGTGGACTTAGAAGTATACTAAGACAAGACCCTGATATTATAATGATTGGAGAAATTAGAGATAATAAAACTGCAGAAATAGCAACTAAGGCCGCTATAACTGGTCACCTTGTATTAAGCACATTACATACAAATGATAGTGCTTCATCAATTACAAGACTTGTTGATATGGGAATTCAACCATATTTAGTTTCAACTTCAATTGCAGGAGTAATAGCACAAAGACTTGTTAGAAGAATTTGTCCACATTGTAAAGAAGAATATGAAGCAGATGCTCATGAAAAGAAAATATTAGGTATTGATCCAAATTCTTCTGTAAAACTTGCTAGAGGCAAGGGATGTGGTCATTGTAACAATACAGGTTATATCGGAAGAATTGGTATATATGAAATAATGGAAATTACAAGAGAACATAGAGATTTAATAAATCATTCAAATGATGCTAATGTATTAAAAGATTTATCAATAAAAAGTGGAATGACAACACTTGGTGATGAATGTAAGTCCTTAGTATTGCAAGGCACAACAACAATTAATGAACTTGCTAATATTACTTTAATAAAAGAAGCTTAAGAGGGGTGAAAGTAAAACATGAATACTTATAGTTATAGGGCTATGAAAGATGATGGGAAAAAGCTAGAGGGGATGTATGAAGCTAATTCTCGTGATGAAGTAGTTGAAATGATTACTGCAAATGGATTTTATCCATTAAAGGTAGAAGAAGTTACTAAGGGGAAAAAAACAGAAATTAGATTAAATAACAGAGTTACTACAAAGGACTTGGCTATTTTCTGTAGACAACTTTATACAATGCTTGATGCAGGTGTATCTATTACTAATTCATTAAATATGCTTGCTATGCAGCTTCCAAGTCCTAGATTGAGAACTATTCTTTCTAAAATTGAAGAATCAGTTAAAAAAGGTGAAATGCTATCAGTAGCAATGAAGAGATATAAGGAGTTTCCACAACTTCTTATTAGTATGGTAGAATCTGGTGAATCAACAGGTAATATCGATACAATGATGCTTAGAATGGCAAGTCACTTTGAAAAGGAAACAAAAACAAACAATAAGGTAAAATCTGCAATGATATATCCTATATGTTTAGCAGTAGTAGCAGTGGCAGCAGTAATGTTTATTTTAACATTTGTAATGCCAACCTTTGCAGAATTATTTGAAGAAAATGGCGCTGATTTACCATTTATTACAAGTGCTATGATAGGCGCTAGCGATTTCTTGAAAAGCTATTGGTTTATAATAGTAGCAATTATTGCAATAATTGTAGTAGCAATTAAAGCTTATGCAGAAACTGAAGATGGAAAAGTAAGATTTAGTGCACTTGCACTTAAATTTCCTATAGTTGCAAATCTTAACAAAAAAGTTATAGTTGCAAGATTTACAAGAACACTTGCTACACTATTATCAGCTGGTATATCACTTGTACAAGCACTTCCAATTGTTTCAGCCGTACTTGGAAATAGAATAGCACAGCAAGATCTTGATAGAATAAGAGAAAGAGTTGTAAGAGGTGATGGTTTAAGTGCACCAATAGCAGAAAGTGACATTTTTCCAGATATGCTTGCTTCAATGGTAAGAATAGGTGAAGAATCTGGAGCATTAGACGATATATTAAATAAAACAGCAGATTTTTATGAAGAAGAAGTTGACCAAGCTATTACTCAAACAACAGAACTTATGCAACCAATAGTTATAGTTATAATGGGTATAGTTGTTGGAATAATGGTTATGGGAATTATGCTTCCAATGTTTGATATGTACACAATAATGTAAAAAAATTAACCAATAATTTAATTATTGTTAATACCTAGATTACAATTAATTATTACAATTAATTTATATAAAATAACAAAAAGTAACATTTTAAGTAACATTTTAGGAGGGGTCGTTATGATTACAAATTTAAGAAAAAAATTACAAAACAAAAGTAAAAAATCAGGATTTACTCTTATAGAGTTAATCATAGTTATTGCTATTATTGCAATACTAGCTGCAATTGCATTACCAAAGTTTGGACAAGTTAGAGAAAATGCAAACAAGAAATCAGATATAGCTAATGCAAAGGATATTCAAAGTGCAGTTTTATCATTAATAAATGATGATGAAATCAAAGGTTGGGATCCAGCTAAAAAATATGAATTAAATGCAACTATTAATGGTACTAAAACAGTTAAAGATTACATGCAAACAGTACCTAATCCAAAATCTAAATCAGTTAAAAATTCAAATTTTGTTTATCAAATAAATGATGATGGAGACGTTATAGTCTATGCTGGTCAAGGTGGAAATACTGAAGTATATCCTAATTCAGGATTAGAATAACATAATAGTAAAATTATATTAATATTGACATAAAGTGTAAAGCTAAGATTAGCTTTACACTTTAGCCATAAATTTAAAGAGGTGAAAGTATTGGCAAAGGGGAATTCAGTGCTAAGCCAAGACATTACAATGGATAGCATAAAACAATTATTTTCAAAAACAAAAAATGGGGCAAAAAAGGAAAAACCATACAAACCAAGAGATATAGTAGCATTTGATATAGGAACAAATACAATAAAAGTTGTTGAGGGGAAATATACAAAAAGCAGATTACAAGTTTATAAAATGTTTGAATTTGCTACACCAGAAGGAACTATTGATGATGGTAAAATTGTAAATGAAAAGGACTTAGTAAATGTAATTAAGGCTCAACTAAAGAAAAATCAAGTAAAAGCAAAGGAAGCAACTATTACTACAAATTCATCTACTATTATTAGTAGAGAAGTAACAATACCAGTTGTAGCTGATGATGAAATGGAAACTGTAATAAGATATGAAGTAGAACAATATCTTCCTATTAAACTTGATGATTATATAGTACAATATGTAGTACTTGATAGAGTTACAGAAAGTGATGGACCTAAATTTAAAGTTAATGTTGTAGCTTATCCTAAGATTACAGCAAGATCATATTATGATTTATTAGTAGAATTAGATTTAACTCCATTTGTACTTGATGTAAATTATAATGCACTAAAGAAAATTTCAGATTTTACTGGATTAAATAGTAATGCAGGTACTGTTGCTTTTGTTGATATGGGGGCAACATCATTCAATGTTACAATCTTTAAACAAGGTAAATTTGATTTTACAAGAATAATCAAATATGGAGGAGATAGCATTGACTATGCATTAAGTAATAAACTTAATATGTCAGTGAAATCAACAGAATCAGAAAAAATACAAAAAGCTAATCTTTTAAATGTTGGAGAATATGATGAATTAAACATTACAATAAAGGAATCAGTAGATGAAATATTAGGAGAACTTGAAAGAATT
Source organism: Clostridiales bacterium (assembly GCA_012519155.1). GTDB lineage: Bacteria > Bacillota > Clostridia > Clostridiales > Clostridiaceae > Clostridium. The sequence continues at coordinate 14,629 of JAAYQS010000056.1, read as the reverse complement.
CTTCAATTCTATAACAACCAATCAGTTGGTAATAGAATCCAAAAAGTTATGATATATGGTGGAACTTCTGATATTAAGGGTATGCAAGAATATATGGAAGAAAAAATAGGTGTTAAGACTGAAAAAGTTAAAAGACTTAACAATGTAGAATTTGGTCAAAGTGCTAGTTCTATAGGAAAATATATTAATGTATTAGGATCTTTTATAAGAGTATAGGAGGGAAACCATGAGAAGAGACATGAACTTCTTTAGTGAATTTTCACTAAAGAAAAAAACACAGGACGATGGAAGTTCTATATTAATAAAAACATTGATAGTAATAGTTGCTGCATTTGTTGTAATTACTGCTATATACCTTGGTGGTAATATAGTATATTGTTCAGTTAAAATAAAAAGTACTGAAAATAAATTAAATGCATCTGATGTTCAAGAAAAGTTAAAAGAATCAGATGTTGTAAAAGCTAGAACAAGTGCTCTTACAGAATATGATACAGCTATTTCAACAATAGTTAAATCAGTAGCTACAAGAAGTGTTGTAGATACAACATTAATTAATGAAATATGCTCTACTTTACCTACAGAAGTAGAAGCAACAAGCGTAAATATTGATCATTCAGCAATAGTAATTCATGGTACATCAACTAAGAGAGAAGCTATAGCTGAACTTGAACATAATTTAGGCGAAAAAGTTGAAAGAATAGATACTTGTCAAGTTACATCAGTTGCAGGTGATCAAGTATTAACTTTCGATATAAAATGTGTGTTAAAGGATGTTGAATAATATGAGTAATGGAATGAGTAAAAGAGAAAAATCATTAGTGGCAGTTGCTTTAACATTAATTGTAGGTGTAGGATATTATACTTTAGCTTATGAGCCATTAAGTGAAAAACTAGATCAAAAACGAAATGAAAAGACACAAATAGAAGCTAAATATCAAAAGGCAATGGATGATATTCATAATTTAGAAACAAACAAGGCTAATTTAAGAGAGCTGTTAGGTTCAACTACAGTAAAATCTTCAGGATTTTATCCAAAAATAATACAAGAAAAATTAATATTAGAACTTGAGAGCATGATATCTACTTCACAACTTAAGGTCACTTCAATGACTTGGGGTGAACAAAAAACTCAGCCTATTGAAGCATTTAAACAGGAAACTGAACAACAAACTGGTGTTACATTAGATAGAACAGTTGATTCATATAAAGGCGATAAATCATCTTCAAGTACAGATAGTAAAAGCACTAATAAAACAACTACTAATACAGCATCTAGTGATAGCCCAGCATGTGAAACTATATCATGTACAATAAATGTACAATCAAGTTATGATAGCATAAAAAAATTCATGCAATCTATAGAAGCTAGTGGAAGAAACATTGCAATAACAAATACAAATTTAGCACCAATAAATGAAGGAACAATAAATGGAACAATTGTATTAGAATTTTATGGCTTACCAAAGGTTGACGATTCTGATGATAATTATGATTTATGGTCATATAATAAGGATGTTAAATATGGTAAGGATCAATTATTTGGAAAAGGTGCTGCAACAGGTGCCTATGAAAATTCAACATCTGATGCTACAGCAGTAGCTTATGATATTATAGGAATATTAAAGTCATCAAGTTCAGAATTACCACCTGTAACATTTGGTAAAGCTGGTGATGATACATTTGCTAGTTATCTTTACGGAAAGGAAAATGAGTCAAAGGAGGTTGAAATTGAATTTACTGAAGAAGATGGTAAACTTTATTACTCACTTAAAGTAGGTTCTGAGAAATATCCAACTGATTCAACAAAAGGAAAGGAATTTGTACCATATGGAACAGATATCTTAATTGCAATTCAAAGTGAAGCCAGATCAGGATCATCTGATACATCAGAAATTTCTTTAAATGTAATAAACAATACTTCAAAAACTGTAAATGTTAAAATCATGGGAGATGATAAGAGTAATCCTAGAGTTCCAAAGCCATCAAGCGAAGGCTCAGGTACAGTAAACTGGATAAACGAGTAGGTGATAAAAAATGTTTTTTAAAGCCAAAAAAAAGAAAGGTGTTACATTAATAGAAGTATTAGCAAGTTTGGCTATATTAGCACTTTTAATAATACCAATTGCAAATCTTGTAATTAATTCTTCTAGTACAGCTAAAAGATCTCAGGATAAGCAAAAGGCATATTTAGCAGGGCAAAGCGTATTAGAGCAAATTGGAAATATTGATAATTCAAAAGAAATAGATTCTTATGATCTTGAGTATACAAATATGTCAGGAGATTTGGTAACAGGGGATAAAATATCTTTTCCTAAGGGTAGCGATGCTGTAACTAGTGAATTATCTAATGTTGGAAATGCAAGATATAAAATGTTTGTTACATTAAAAAAGGAACTTACAAATGAAAGCCCAGAAGAAAGGAGTATATCCGTTGATACTGGAGAAGACTTTATGACTAAGTATCCACAGTCAGCATTAGCTCTTCAACTATCAAAAACAAGTGAAAGTTCTCCAATTGATGTATATAACCCTAATGATCCAACTAGAAGTTATTCATTTGTTAACAATGAATCAAAAGGTTATGTAATATATATTGCTAGTGATGGCACTTGTGATTTATATGAAGATAAAAATTACGGAACAGGTAGTCCTGAAATAGGAACTAAATTAATGAGTGGTATTGGTACCATAAATAATTCTTATAATAAATTAAGAATTTATCTAGCAGGCAACAAGAAATTAAATACTTCTAATGGTACAGTGCCAAGTATTCCTCTTAGTGGAAATTTAAATTTATCAGTAGTATCTGATTATGCTGGAATAAATGATCTTGAAGTAGAAGTAACTAAGGGAGAAGATGTTTCAACTATTCTTTCAATGCCAGTAAAATTAGGTGATTCTGTTCCAGGAAGCATACATGTAAATGAATATTCTGCAGAAGGAGATTTAAGCAAGAAAATAGGAGATTTATATAAGGTAACAGTTGAAGTAAGACCTATAAATGGTAAAGATGCAGGTGATGATATTTTTTCAGGTTCTACTACATGTAATGTATTAGTAAAATAAAGTTAATATTTTATTCTGCAAAAAAATGTTATAATTATTATAATGTAAAATTAATAGGGGTGGTGAATAAAGTGAAGAGATTTAAAAAGAAAAAAGGTTCATCATTAATTCTTGTAGTTTTTATAACAGCAATTGTGTTTACATTAGGTACTACAATGGTTGCTGTAGTTACAAATGATTATAAAACAAGGGTGAATGAAAGCAAAAAGTTACAAAACTTATATCAATCAGATGCTCAGCTTGATGTTGTTTATAATGTTATTGCTAAAAATGCCGATGTAGCAACAAAGTATGCTTATAATGTTGCAAAATATGATTATAATAATAACAATGTAAAATCTAAAAGTGATTTAGAAAAAGTTTTTAAAAAGGCTTTTATTAATTTCTTGATGAATGACTCAATGCTAGAAAATGCTATAAAAGAAAGAAGATTGATAAAGTTTGATAGCACTAATAATACTTGTGAAGGATACAAGACTTTAAGCAATTACAAAATAGATACTTCTGATGCTGCTACAAATTTAAATGTTGATACAGGTAAAAATGATTTACAAAAAAATGATTTACAATTAACAGTAACTCCTAATGAAGCTAAAGGTAATATTGTAGTAGAAGTTACTTCAACATTTACTAGTAATAATCAAGTAAGTGACACTAATCCTACAGAAATTAATGGTAAATTAAAGAACAAAAAACAAATAAAAACTAAATTTACTGTTGAAGCACCAAGCTATAATAACGACAAAATTTCAGCATCTGTAAGTAATAAACAAACTAATCAATATGCAGTTGAAAAAGCTATTACTGCTGATGGAAACTTAAATATTGAAGATGGTGCATCACTTGATATATCTGGTAATAATTATGATGATAAAGATAACTTTAAATCTAATGGAAATGCAGATATATGGATAAAAGGTAATGACAAATCAATACAATCAAAATATAATGTTGAAAATGATAAATATGCTTATGGTGTAGTACTTGGTAATGCTACATTAAATGTTAAAGGTAATGTATACACAAATGGTTCACTTTCATTAAGTAATGGAAGTAATGCAACTATTTCAAATGACCTTTATGCGTATAATGCATATTTAGGACCAATAACATTTAATCAAAAGTATAATGCTGCTGGAAACAACAATTTACAAGCTAATGGAATTTATACAAATAATGATTTAGTTATGAATTCAGTTTCAAGTAGTATTAATGCAAATGATTATGTTGGAATGAGTGACTTTAAAGAAGACAATGATATGAGTAAAATTGATGCTGCTAAAAATTCAAGTAGTATAATTGTTAACTCTAATAAAAATACTGATGGTACTAATACTGCATATAATTCAACTATAAAATTAAATAATGCTACTGTAGCAGGACTTGCTTATATGAATACAGATGGAGATTATTATAAAACTGGTGAATCTGTTGCAGTTAAAGGTAATTATGTTGCATATTCAGATACATTAGGTAAAAATACTACTGCATATAATTTTGAACAATATGATCCATGGCAATTAATTAATGGTAATAAAGATGATAAAATAAATCATTTTGAACAATATTTTAATGTTAATTCTTCAAAAATAGAAGATGGCGGTATTGAAATTAAAAACTTATTATCAACAGGTGCAGGAGTAAATAATGGAGAATTATCAAAACATGCTACTGGTGAAGAACAAATGCAAATTATGGAGGTTCAAAAAACTTCAAAAACAAATTATGGTAGAAATGTATATGCAATGGGCAATTCATCTTATTTAGCAGAAATTAATAGTGATGAAGATACAGCTGCTTTAAATTGCTATAATGATACAAAAAATATGATAACTGTATCACATCAAAATCCTATGGTTGAATTTAGTAAATTAAAAGATAACTTAGGTACTGATGGTATGGATGAGTTATACAAGAATATAAAATTAGGTACTATATATAATAACTATAATGGTTATGCACTTTTAAATACAGAATCTTCTGATGACTTAACAATTGAAAGAGCAGATAATGGAGTTATAATTACATTAGGTTCTAGAAGCTTTGTTATAAGCGAAGGTGATATGCCTACAGATCCTGCAACTTCAGAAAAAACACTTAATGCAGTTATTATTACAAATGGAAATGTTACATTAAAATCAACTGGTTCTAAAACTTTAAATATTAATGGTACTATTATAAGTGGTGGCGATGTTAATGTTGAAGCTGGTTCAAAAGTTTCTGTTAAACATGATACTACTGTAATTAGTAAAACAGTAGCTCAAAATAGTAAATATTTTGATGGATTATTAAATGGTAAACCAATTGAAAATTCAACTAAGGTTGAACCTGTTGAAGTAGGAGTAGAATATAAGGATCAAGATAGTAAATCTGCTAGTGATGGATGGTATGATGCAACTAAATATTTAAAGAAAGGTTTATGGAAATTAGAAGGTGAAAATGGTGGAGTTCTTGGAAAATAATATTATAAAAAACGATCATAATATTAATAATAAATACAAGAAAAAAGGATTCACTTTAATAGAAGTCGTAGTAGTACTTGCTATCACTGTAATGATAGCAGGTGTTATCTACACCTTTTATAATTCCAATAACCGAACTTTAACAGCTGCAGAAGCTAAGTCTATTTTACAAACAGAAGCTAATCAAATACAAAAAGAATTAATTAATATAGGAACTCAAGCAACATCTGTAACCATTAAAGAAGGTACTGCAGATGATTTGAAAAAACTTGAATTTACTGTTTATGATGATATGAATAAAACCAATATGACAACATATGTTTTTGATTCATCAAATGCAAATTCAGAATTGTCAAGAAGTGGTCAATTACATGATATGTATATATATAAAGACGGCTCAAGCACAGGACAAGCAAAATCCAAACATGTAAAACAAGTTAAAATTGAAGCGCTAGATAGTAGTGCTAATATTAATGATTCTTCAAATGTTCAAATAACTGTAAATTTGTATATTAAAAAAGGATTAAATGAATATGAATATCCTATAACAACAATTGTTAAGCTTAGAAATAAGAATAAGTAATAAAAGGGGGATAGATAGAGATGAAATTTAAGATTAAGAAAGATTTATTTTTAAAGAAATCTACTTGGGTTGTACTTGGAATTTTTGCAATTACTCTTGTTAATATTCCAAGATTTAAAACTCAAGCAACAGGTACTAAAGATTCGCTTAATTTTGAACCTGATACCTTAAAAATCTTAGAAATTGTCCCAGGTGATGCCTATTCGTTACTAAATGGTAATGATGTTGCAGAAACTGAATTAAAAGGTCAAAAAATTCAAGTTACTCATATGAATATGTCAAAATTCATAAGTACAGTTGACGATATAACTGGTGAATATGATGTTGTAGCATTAACAAATGAAAAGAGCAATAATATGGCAGCTGATGGCAATTACTGGGTTGATAGAACATACAGAACATATACTAGTCCTTTTAAACAAGAAATGGGACATGCTGCTTATACAAATGATAAAGGATACAAAGATGGGTATAGTGAATACTACCCAGAAAATGATATTACTTACAAAAGGGGTAAACTTATTGTTGATATGATAAATAAAGGTCAACTAGTTTATGTGGATAATACAGCTACTCAAGTTTCAGGAACTAAACTTAATGCTATTTTTACTGGAAATGGTTCTAGTGATAATGGAACTAAGATAAATAATTTACAAGCTAGCAATTTGAAAATAGTATCTGGTGATAATATTACATTAGATAAAATTGTTGATGATTTTAAAGCATTATCTACTGATAATAAGAGAGTTAAAGTTGCAGCTGCTAAAGGACCAAAATCTGAATCTATAAATTCAGATGGAACTGTAACTAATGAAAGAACATTAAATTTCTCTGTTGAAGCTAATGCAGAATTAAATGAAGAATTAACATTTAATGTTTATTTAGATTTTGATGGTGATGGATTATTTACTGGTAAACCATATGAAACATTTACTAGAACTGGTAAAGCTGACTATGATACTTATAATTTTAGTGTAGAAATTAATAATGGATTTATTGGATATCTTGGATGGAAAGTTGAAGTAGTACGACCAAATGGTGTTAAAACTAATATTCAATCATATGCTACTTACCATGCACAAAAAGGTAAGAAGGACATAAGGGTATTACAAATATATCCAAATGATGATAAATGTACTTTCCATGATAATATTAAGAAAAGACCAGGTACTGGTATTACTAAATTAACAGATAATAGTACATTTATGGATATGTTATCAAGTTTAAAAGATTATAATGTTACAATTGATAATATTAGTGCAAGTGAATTTAGTAATCAATATGGTAACACAAAGACATTAAAAAATAACTATGATATGGTTATAGTTGGTTTCTCAGATTCTTATTCTAATGCAGATATTACTACTGATACTGCTTTAGCCGATTTAGATGCATTTATAGCAGATGGTAAGAGCGTAATGTTTACTCATGATACTATAGGTCTTGGAGTATTAGGAGAATCAAGTGGTCCTACTAAATTTGCACAACATTATAAAGACATAGTAGGCCAATCAAGATATAAAGATTACTTTAGAAATGGTGAAACTACAAATCTTTATACAAATAAATATGATGATGGAACATCTGAAAAGACATCAATACCACATGATAGCAGTAATGGTATAAAGACTTTAGGTCAAACTGCTCTTGCAACAAGTGGTAATTCTAATACATGGATTAGTACACAATCTAATCAAATTAAAAATATTAATGATGCACAAATTACTACTTATCCATATGATTTAAGGGATTATAATAATGGTACTGGTACTTTAAATGTAAGTTTAACTCATACACAATGGTTCCAATTAAATTTAGAAGATCCAGATGTAGTACCATGGTACAATCTTGTAAGTAACAGTGCAGTTGCTGGCGAATTTAAGGGATATTTAGATAGTAATGATTCTAGAAACTTCTATTACACTTATTCAAAAGGTAATATAACTTATTCTGGTACTGCTCATAGCGGTGTTGCTACAAGTCAACAAGAACTTGAATTGTTTGTTAACACTATTATTAAAGCTGAAAGAGGTGGAAATGCAACACCAACAGTTAAAAACTATACTGATTCATCATTATCGGACGAAAATTTTGTGGAAAATGGTTCTACAGTAAAAGATAAAATAAATACTGATAATGATTATGCATTCTATACTTTACCAGAAGATGCTGATGGTGATAAAGTAACTGTTAAGGTTACTGTAAACGGAACTGTTTTAGATAATAGCGCTATTGAAATAGCTGAAACTGGGGCAACTTATGATGGTAGCAGAATTAATTCTGATACTAAACTTAAAGTTACTATTCCATCATCTGTATATAATGCAGTACCTAAAGGAACTGGAATTCCAGTAGAAGTAACTGCCGTAGACCCATTAAAGAAAGAAGGTAAATCATCATTTAATTTATTATCAGATGGTAACCAAGCTCCAGATATTACAAATATGAAGGGTGATACTATAATTGATGATAACCAAGAAGTTAATGCACCTAGAACAGCAGAATATACATTTACTACAATTCCTACAGATCTAGATGATGAAGATAAGGATAACTTAACAGTAAGTGTTAAGGTAGATGGACAAGATGTTGCTAAAGTTAAAGATGAAAAAGGAAATGAAGTAAAGGCTGATACTAAGGTTTCTAAGGATAGTAAATTAAGCGTTACAATTCCAGAAGATTATTTACTTGGTAAACAAACTGGTGATAAGATAACTGTAGAAACTACAGTAAATGATAATCATACAGCTGTAAATGAACCTAATGGTAAGTCAGCAACTAAGAAATTTGTATTAGTTATTGATGCTGAAACACCACATGTTAATTTATCAATAGTTAATACTGTTGATGATAAAGGAGCTTTCGTATATAATGCAACTACTTTTGACAAAGATGGTAAGGAAGTTGGTACTACTGTTTTAAATGAAAATACTGTATTTACAAGTACAACTTCATTATTTGATGGATCTAAGATTTGGACTGGTTATGGTCAAGATCCTATATTCTTAAAAGCAAATACTATAAATATTGCTGGTAAAATTACTAATGTTTATGATAATTCAGGAACTATAAGTCTTGATATTCCAGAATATGAACAAGTTCAAGGTAATGTTACAGTTCAAAGAATTGTAGATGGTAAATTAGCTCAAACATCATGGAATATGACTCCATCTACAGATGGCAAGAAGTATACATTAGATTTAGCTTCTGTAAATCCAATATCTCTTGGAGCAGTAGAAAAAGAAGGTATGCAATTTGTTGTTAGATATAGTGTTGTAATTAATAATCAAAATGATCCAGGTTTACAAAATGCAGTTAAGAATCCAAAGACACAAACATTACTTGGAGAAACTCAAAAGAAAGTAGTAGTAGATGGCAATGAGATTATTACAACTATAACTACTCCTAAAATTATCATAAAAACTTATGATTACTCTAGCATTCATATTAATAAATTATCATTTAATAATATTGAAAGAACAATTAATGTAAATACTAGATTTTATAAGAAAGACAAAAATGATGGTGAACCTGATAAGAGTGAAAGTATAGATATTATTCCAGAAAAGAATTATGGATATCCAAACTTATTCTAAAAAATGATAAAAAGCAGTTTCATTTTATATGAAGCTGCTTTTTATTTTTATTTAAAAAATTTACTAAAGGCTAAAAGCATAAGCAAAAATCCAGATAGCCAGGAAAGGTCTAAATTTGTTTTTTCTGATAATTTTGTTCCTATAAATACTCCTACATATATAAGAATTATTCCCATTACAAAACATAGAAATATAGTTAATATATAGCTATCTATTAAAGCACTACCTGCTATACCAGTAGCTAAACTGTCAAAGGAAAGTGCTATAGATAAATAAAAGGCTTCTTTAAGTGTTAAGGTTTTTGATTTATCAAAATCTGCCTTTACTTCATCTGCATATACTTGAAGTACAAAATTTATATCAAATATTTTAAATTTTAGAGGTCTGTCAGTTTTTCTTCCTTTACGTATAAAAGCTTTAAAAAGTCCTTCAAAGAGTTTGTATATTCCTATTATCATTAATACAGAGAAACTAAAGAATATTGAAATTTTCTCTGGAAGAAAATCTTTTAAAAAACTTCCCATAAAAAGTGAAATTCCAAGCATAAAGCTTCCAATAAAGCTTATTAAAAGTGATGATGTAAATGGAATTTTAATTTTAGATGTTCCATAGGCCATACTTGCTATAAATGCATCGATACATACGGAAGCAATAAGTAAAAAGGCCGGTATCATTAGTTTTTCACATCCTATTTAATGTTTTATATAGTATATTCATTACAAATCTTTATGTTTCTACAAAAATATACTTTTATGAATGGATAAACCTTAATTGTAAATTTGTAAATATAAAAGTGATTATATGGAATTTGTCAATAAAGTGTAGCATATTTAATAAAATATTAACATAATAAAATTATAAAAAAAATTATATGTGTTATAATAAAGATAATATAAAAGGCATTAATAATATACAAGGAGGATTAAAATTGAAATATAAAATAGTTGCATTAGATATGGATGGAACGTTACTTAATGAACAAAAGGAAATAACAGAGGAAACAAAAAATGTGATTAGTGAAGCTAGAAATAAAGGTGTTAAAATTGTTCTATCATCAGGAAGGCCACTTGATGGACTTAAGGGTTATTTGAAGGAATTAGATTTAGTTGATAATAATGAATTTGTTTTAAGCTATAATGGCTGCCTTGTGCAAGAAACTAAAACTTCAAAAATAATACACGAAGTTGGACTTAAAGGCAGTGATTTGAAATATATGTATAATTTAAGTAAAGAAATAGGGGTAAATATACATGCATTCTCACCGAATATAGGACTTATGTCACCTAAAATAAGCAAGTATACAGAAGTAGAAGCAAATATTAATAAAATAAACATTAATATTATTGATTTTAATAAAATAAATGATAATGATGATATTGTTAAAGTTATGATGGTTGATGAACCTGAAATATTGGATGAAGCAATAAAAAAACTTCCACAATCTATTTATGATAAATATACTGTAGTAAAAAGTGCTCCATTTTTTCTTGAATTTATTAATAAAAATGCAGATAAGGGAAAAGGTCTAGAAGCTTTAGCAAAGTATTTAGGGGTTAAAAGAGAAGAAATAATAGCTATGGGAGATGCTGAAAATGACTTAGCTATGATTAAATATGCAGGGCTTGGTGTAGCTATGGGAAATGCGGTAGAAAAAGTTAAAGAGGCTTCTGATGTTGTTACATTAACAAATGAACAAAATGGTGTCGCAAAGATTATAAAAGAATACATACTTAATTCATAGATTTTTTATAATGTATAAAAATTAAAAATTTTGTATTTAAATTTTAATTTTGTACATTTTAAGGTTAAAATTGTACATTTTAAGATAATTAGTAGTTGTAAATGTTTTATATGTTATAATAACTTAATAAAAGATTGTTAAATTAAAGTGGGGGATATCATGGAGAGATATGGAGAGCGAAGTGACGAATTTTTGTATAGTGAAGAAGATGAAACTACAAATAACATTACATATAAGTTTATAAAAAGAACAATTGACATTATTGGGTCATTATTTGGGCTTATAATACTTAGTCCTATTTTATTAATTGTTATGGTGGCAATAAAAATTGAGTCTAGAGGTCCTGTAGTTTTTGCTCAAGAAAGAGTGGGATATAAGGGAAAAAGATTTAAAATGTATAAGTTTAGGTCAATGGTTGAAAATGCTGAGGAACTTAAGGAAAAACTAAAAGATCAAAATGAAATGAATGGACCAATGTTTAAAATGAAAAATGATCCAAGGGTTACAAGGGTTGGTAGAATAATAAGAAAAACAAGTATTGATGAAATACCACAATTTGTTAATGTATTAAAAGGTGATATGAGCCTTGTAGGTCCAAGACCTTCTCTTGTAAAAGAAGTAGAAGAATTTGATGATTGGATGCTTAGAAGGCTTGATGTAAAGCCAGGGCTTACATGTTACTGGCAAGTTTCAGGAAGAAATGATATTAATTTTGAAGAATGGATGAAGCTTGATATAAAATATATAGAAGAACAAAGTATACTAGTAGATATTAAACTTATTTTAAAAACAGTATTAGTGTTATTTGGGGACAAGCATGCCTCTTAATACTTATAATTTTTCATAGGAATTATAGGAGGAAAAATAATATGTTATGTGCATTAATAATGGCAGGGGGAAAAGGAACTAGATTTTGGCCTTTATCAACAGAAGAGAAGCCAAAGCAGTTTTTGAATTTAATAGGTAATAAGACTATGATTCAAATGACTGTTGATAGAATACAAAGAGAAATTCCAATTGAGAGAATTTTTATATGTACAGGTGAAAGATATGTAGAACTTGTAAAAAAACAACTTCCAAGTTTACCTGAAAGAAATATTATAGTAGAACCAGAAGGCAGAAATACAGCACCATGTATAAATTTATCTGCACAAGTTATAAAAAGATATTATAAAAATTCTACAATGGTTGTTTTGCCTTCTGACCACTTAATTAAAAATGAGGAAAAGTTTATAGAAATAGTAAAAGAAGGCAGTAAATTTTTAAATGATAATAAAGAAGCTATAATTACATTAGGTATGACTCCAGATAGACCAGAAACAGGCTACGGATATATAAAGCAAGGAAATGTAATGAAGCTTATTAATGAACATTACATTGTTAATGTTGATAAGTTTGTAGAAAAGCCAAAGCTTGAGATTGCAAAAGAATACTTGCAAAGTGGTAATTACTTATGGAATGGTGGCATATTTATGTGGCAGATAGATGAAATATTAAAAAAGATAAAAGAATTTATGCCTAAAACTTATGAAGCTTTAAAGAACATTTCAAAAGTGCCTGAGAGTAAACTAAGGGAAGAGATTAATAATAATTATAAAAATACAGAAGCTATTTCCATAGATTATGGAATACTTGAGAAGTCAAAGGATATTTATGTTATACCAAGTGACATAGGCTGGGATGATGTTGGAAGCTGGGAAGCTGTAGAAAGATATAAAGATAAGGACTCAAAGGGAAATATACATATGGGAAATATCAAGACATTAAATGGAAGTCAAAACCTTGCTATATCAACATCAAGCAAGGTAATAATTGATGGATTAAGTGATATTTATGTTATAGAAAATGATGGAAAAATAATAATAGGTAAAAAAGAAAATGTAAATAAAGTAAAGGAATTACAAAATCTTGTTTAGTAAAGAGAGTGGCATATTGGCCACTCTTTTATGATATTATAAATTCTTTTTTTGTTTGCTTTAGTATATGTGAAGAAGATTTTTCTATTAAAAAACCTTTAGATGTTTTAAATATATTTCGTTTTATGATTTCATCCATAAGATTATTAATTTCTATATCATTAAGATTTTCTTTTACTCCCTCAATATATAAAGAAAATTTTTTTCCACTTGAAGTTTTAAATATCATAACTAAAGTATATTTCATAAGAAAACTCCTTTAATTGTTAGTAAGAGAGTAATGCTCTACTATTTCGGAAGTGATAATAGTGCCTTCTAATACAGACTTAAACAAATTGGATATATATATAATATCATCTTCCTGTGCCTTAGGATAAATATTATTTAGATGTTTGTTCTTTATAATTGCAGAACCATCATCATTATATCCAATTTGAATTTTAAAATTAAGCGAAAGACAATTTAATAATTTTCGTGTCATAAAATCACCTTCTTAATTATTTGAAAAATTTTTAATGAGGCATTGTATTGAATTATTAAGATTGTTAAATGATAGTGATAAACTAGACATTTGTTTTTCAAGTCTGATTAAAACATAAGAAGTAACAGCAACAGGAAAACCAACGTTAGCAATAAGATCAAAAAAATCTTTTAAATCCATATAACTTCAACTCCTTTTTTATTCTTCAATATAAATAGACGTATTTTAAAAGAAAAAAGCACCTATAAAAAGTACTTTTTTAATTTAATTCTTCTATTTTATCTTTAATTAGGTTGCAGTATAAGGTACTTTTTTTACTCTCTGTAAAGCCATTGTTTTTTATAATTTCTATATCAGTGTTTTCTGAATCTAAAAGATCTTTTCTCATATCCATAAAATAAATATTTTTATCATCAGAAATGTCTTTTAATTTATTTATTTTAGTTTCATTTTCACCCGTTTCAACTGTAATAAATATTATGTTTTTATCATTTAAATATTGAATGTTTTCTATTAAATTTTTTAAATCTTGTATATCATAATCCTCAGCATATTTATTAAAGGAAATAAGAAATAAATTGCAAGATTTTATAAGGTTTGAATTTTTATTATTTTCATTATCATCAGTTTCATTTATTAAGTTATTTATGTTTTCTAAATTTATACTATTAAATTCATATATATTAGAATTAGAATTATATTTTCTTATGTATGTATATAGTGTGTTAAATGGATAGAAATTTGCTGTATCTTTATTACGTATAGAACTATTAATTATGGCAAT
>JAAYQS010000055.1 GCA_012519155.1 Clostridiales bacterium | reverse complement strand
TTGGTACTATGTAGAATTACCTAAGGATTCAAAAATTAATTCTCGAGGTTGGATAAAAGAAACTAACTTTACTGTATTTCAAAATCCAATCACAAATATTATAAGACATTTTTAAAAATATATTTTTTATCTTATGTATATTTTATTAAAAACAGGTAATACTTATTAATGAAGCGATATGCTTTTATAATCGCCTCTCCCCCATTTTATTTATATAGGTGTTGCAGCCCTTACTTAAGCATATTTACTTGAGTAAGGGCTGTTTTTGTTATAATTAATCCTGCAATATACGTCTTCTTACTAAATCCAAAGCTGTAACAGCAGCTTTTAATCTTACCTTATTTCTATCTCCATTAAATACATATCTATAAGTATAAGTTTTTCTTTGTAATATAATCCAAAATATACAAGCCCCACAGGTTTATCTTCTGTACCACCTCCAGGTCCAGCTATTCCTGTTGTAACAACTGAAATATCTGATCCTGTTCTCTTTGCAATTCCTTCTGCCATTTCCATTGCAGTTTCAGCACTTACTGCACCAAATTTTTTAAGAGTTTCCTCTTTTACATTCAATGTTCTCATTTTAGCTTCATTTGAGTAAGTGACTGCACCTTCCAAAAATACCTCTGATACTCCTGGCACACCTATAAGTCTGCTTGCAATCATACCTCCTGTACATGACTCTGCTGTACTAATTTTAATATTTCTATCTATTAAAAGTTTTGAAACTACTTCTTCTATTTTTTCATCATCTTCCCCATAAACATCTATACCAAGTCTATCTATTATCTGCTTTTTAACAGGCTCAATCAACTTTAATCCTTCTTCTTTTGAATTTGCTTTTGCTGTTATTCTAAATAATATATCTTCTTCTTTTGCATATGGCGCTACTGTAGGATTTTCTGTTCCATCTATAATATCTTTTAATTTTTCTGCTGCATAACTTTCACCTATACCTAAAATTCTTAATACTTTAGATGTTATCATTCCCTTTCCTTTTGGTGCTAGATAATTTTTAACATGATTAATAAACATTGGTTTCATTTCTCTTGGAGGCCCTGGAAGAATTACTATAATCTTATTATCTTTTTCTAAAATTGCTCCTGGTGCAGTTCCATTTGGATTAGGAAGAACTTTAGCTTCTTTAGGAAAATAAACTTGTTTCATGTTATTCTCTGTTATTTGCCTATTTAATCGCTTAAAATAAATTTTCAATGCTTTTAAAGACTCTTCATGTAGTTCCATTTTCATACTAAAATATTTACATGCAGTTTCTTTTGTTAAATCATCACCTGTAGGACCAAGACCTCCTGTTGTAATAACCATGTCAGATCTTTTTAGTGCTTCATCAATTGTTTTTAACAATCTATCTTCATTATCACCTATTACTTCTTGTCTATAAACGTCTATACCAATAGATGCAAGTTCCCTTGCTAAAAATTGTGCATTTGTATTAACTATATCACCAAGTAATATTTCTGTTCCAACTGATATTAATTCTGCTTTCACCTTTATCACTCCTACAAAAAAAAGTCCCCTAAGGGACCCTTCTTATTTATTATTTTTATTGTTACTTTCTAATATTGCAAGAGCAACTGCACCTACAACACCAGCATCAGTTCCAAGTCCTGCTGGAACTATTTTACATGCATCTGCCATAGATTTAAAACATCTTTTATTAACTACTTTTCTTACTGTATCAAAAAGTATATCTCCTACTTTTGACACTCCACCACCTATTATAACCATTTCTGGATCAAAGATAGTTATAGCATTTGCAACACCTATTCCTAAATAATTCATTGCATTATCTACTATTTCTTTTGCTACAGCATCACCATTTTTAGCTTCCTTGAATACTTCATATGAAGTTATGTTATCATAGTTCTTAAGAGAAGTTTCTACCTTAGTTGCAGCTGCTTCTCTACCTTTCTTTCCTATTGCTGTTCCAGATGAAATAGCTTCAAGACATCCTATGTTACCGCAGTTACATCTTGGTCCATGAGCATCTACAGTCATATGACCTATTTCTAATGCATTTGATGTATTTCCTCTGTAGGCTTGTCCGTTTAATACAGCCCCTCCACCTACACCTGTGCTTACAGTAAAGTATACTATATTCTTTGTACCCTTACCTGCTCCAAACATATATTCACCAATAGCTGCAACATTTGCATCATTATCTAAATATACTGGTATACCAAATTTATCTTTAATTGGCTGTACTACATTATAATTTTTAAAAGGAAGATTTGGTGTAGTAATAATAACACCTTTTTTTGCATCTAATGGCCCTGGTGAACCAATACCAATTGCTTCTACTTCATCCTTAGATATATCAGCACCTACTAGTACCTCACTTATAGTACCAATAATTCTTGATAAAACTGGTTCTTCTCCCTCCTCTGCTTTTGTTGCTACTACTGTCTGTTTTAATATTTCTCCGTCTAAGGTTGATACTGCAGTACTGATTTTTGTACCCCCTAAATCAACACCAATTACATACTTTTTCATATAAACCTCCAAATTTATAAACTCTTTTGTTTCCTATTGCTTTTTATAGGTAACATTTATTCTTATAACATAATTATATTATATTATCACTTATGTTTTGGTGCAAGAATTATAGTACATTACTTTAAATTTTTATATACCTTTACAAAAAAGCGTCCATCCTTATCATGTCCCTTCTTGCTTATTAAAAAATTGCCCTTAACTAATAATGAATTTAGCATATCTAGATTACCTTGAGTACAATCGTCAACAAAAATAATAAGATTATCTGTTGATTCTACAATACAAAAATAATCATTAATATCACTATATTCTGTTAACCCTATTATTCCTGTTATTTCCATTTTGTAAAATGACATAAGCCCTCCACTATAAATATCTTATTTTCAAACATATTTTGCTCATTTTTCTATTTTTAATTCAAATTTTTCATAAAAAAAAGAGGCATTACTTTAAAATGTGCCTCCTTATTTCTTTTCTATTATTTTTTATTAAATAAATCTCTTTTTATAATTATTTCTCCTATTTGGTATGCTTTAAGAAGATGTTCTTTTTCTTCTTCACTACTTACTCGTCCCACAATTTCATTTCCCTTAATTACAGTTGCATTTCTATTTGTATTTACAAGAACTCTACCCATTGATGTATTTTCATACTTTTCTTTGTCTATACCCATTAAATAGCATAATGTAGGAAGTATATCAACTTGACCACCAGCAGCCTCTACTACTTTAGGTTTTACATCTTTTGAATATATAATTAATGGAATTTTTTGATCATATTCCTTCCACCATCCATCTTCATAATCAAGATTTTGAATATCATCATTATAGTATTTATGAACTCCTGCATGATCACCATAAATTACAACAACAGTATTATCAAGCAAACCTTCATTATCTAATTTGTTAAACATCATTTCAATTTGTCTATCTGAATAAGCTACACTTTCAAAGTATCCTCCTAAATAACTTTGATCTACATCTGGAGGTAAATCTAATGTTCTATAAATTTTATCAATATCAAATGGACCATGATTTGATAAAGTAGGCATTTGCAAGAAAAATGGTTGTTCTTCATCTTGAAGTTTATTAGCTACCTGTGTATAAAAACTTCTATCAGATAATCCATATCCTACTGTTTCATCATAATCATATTTAGTAATATCCCATAATTTATCCACACCAAAACAATTTTTATGAAGTTCATTCCAATTAAATGAATCATTTTCCTCAGCATGGGTAGTAATAGTCTCATATCCCTCACTTTTTAATATTCTTGGAAGAGAATTAGAATAGACCTTTTCCCCGTAATTTAGGGCTGTAATAGTAATACCTCCTAATGGATAAACAGAAGTATTAACAAGGAAATCACAATCAATGCTATTTCCTGCATTATTCTGTTGATAAATATTATTAAAATACAATCCTTCCCTAGTTAACTTATTTAAAAATGGAGTAATTTCCTTTCCATTTGTTTTTTTATTAATTACGAAATTTTCCAAAGACTCTATTTGAAGAAATAAAACATTCTTTCCCTTAAATACTCCTGCATATTCATTAGGTTCTATGTCTTCTTTATTTTCTTCAATCCAATTATCTACATCCTTTTTTTCATTCTTTGGAACACTACTACTTGTAAGTACCTTGCTAATAGTTTTAGTAACTTCAACAACATGATATCCCATAGGGCCAGTTGCTCTTGATGACATTAATGTTGTCCATCTTGTTGTAATCATTGAATAACTCCACCCATGTATAGATAATACATCTACTAAGAAAAATGCAATTGCAAGAAAACTTATGCAGTATCTAATAACAAACCAGCACTTCCATGGCTTTCTTTCTTCATTATTTCTTAATTTTTTAATAAATATAAACCCTATAATAAAAATAATATCCACTACAAATATAATATCTATTGGTCTGAAATTTAACAGAGACTCTCCCATTGGATTAAATGTCCCTCTAAAAAATATATTCTTTAATCCTAAGAAATCATTATTAACCCTATAATACCAAATATCTCCTACCAAAAGTATACTATACAATACATCTAGAAGAACATAGTATACTATTTGCTTATTCTTAGATAATAAATAACCAAAAGAATAAAAAATAAGAGCAATTGCTAAGTATATAAATATACATTTAAATGTAAAATTTGAATACAAAAGCTTATCCGCAGTATTTGTTTCAATAATAGCTATAAATATTTTTGATTTTATAACTAAAAGTAAGACTATTGCCAACCTAAATTTACTCATAGTTGTCTTTAACATTTTTTTTAAAATTTCTAAAATAAATAGCCAAATATCTTTTACTTTATAAATAAACTTTTTATAGTTTATATTTTTCTTCATTATCATACTTCCTTTGTGTTAAAAAATTTTCTATTAATAATATCTACAAACTTAAAAATTATATAACATAAAATTCCTGCTATCATTAAATCAAAAATGAAATTAAATAAATATAATTGCTTTGCTGTATCAGCCCTACCATTACCTACAAAAGGCATTGGAAATTGAATTGCACCGGCCAATATTAAAGCCCAAACAAGAAATATTTTATTTTTTAAAAGTTTATCATCTTTTTTCTTAACATACTCATATATAGTAATTCCTATTGTGACAATAAAAACAACAACAATAAACCACAATTTTTGCGGAAAATTATTTTCCCTGAAAGATGACCATAATGTAAATCTATTAAATTCAGTTACAGGTTCTTCACTATAAGATCTATAATGCTTTCCTAAAGAAGTGCTAGTTATAAAAGCTTTATCTGCAGTATACTCCATTCCTTTAATAAGTCTTAATGGATGTGTTAAATAAAACTTAGCAAGTGTAGAATTTCCGGCTTTGCTATAAAGCTCATCTTCTGTAATTTGAGTTCTTGGAACATATTTAACATATTCATCTGTATTTAAATAAGCATGCTTTCCTGCCTCACAAGCCATATCAGGATTTAATCCCATATCTATTAAATCTTGTTCAGGTGTTTCTGATTCATTTAACACACCATAAAATATAGAATTATATAATGTATCTTTTCCTTGTGCAGAACCTTGTATACTCATTTTTATAGGGCATACAATTACTAATGCAAGCATACAGCACATAAATGCAAAATACTTTTTAGAAAATTTCTTACGATTATCAATAATTATTTTTATAAGTAAAACAATTATAAAAGGTAATGTAGTAGAAACTTGCATTTTTGACCCAAAAAATAAGAATGCAGCAGCAAAAACAAATGCTATTTTTATTTTTAGATTTTTATCTTCACACTTTCCATATTTGCTATTTAAGTAAACAAGATATGATCCAATAAATAGCAATAATGTTGTTAACATTGTTGGTTCACCATACAAGCTATTAAACCAAATAATATAATATCCATCAAATAATATAAAGAATAATACTATTGTCAAAAATATCTTTTTAAATTTGGTTTTTAAGTTTATATTTTTTATTATTAAGGATACTGCAAATATATAAATAATACTATAAAAAATTGCTAAATATTGAGTTTTAAAAATATTTTGTCCAAACAACTTACAAATACAAATAACAATAAATATTAAATAATTGATTGTAGATCCAGAAAAAATTAAGAGTATACTTGCTAAATTTAAATTAATAGAATAATCTGTAACTATGTACTTATAAAATCTAACAAAATCAGGATTATTTGCATCAGAATCTAATACTGATAATCCAAACATAACTCTGTCAAAATCTCCCTGGTCTGCTACGCCAGATAATGGATATTTAAATATAATATATGCAATAACTGAAATTGCAGCTAAAACAAATAAAATAATTAGCCATTTATCAAAATTATCTTTTTCTTTAGCTTTTTCCGTTTTGTGTACCATATGTATTTTACCTCCAGATACTATTATCTAATAAAATCAAATTTTATTATATCATTAATTTGTTAAGTATTTCATTAAATAGTTCTTAAATTTTAATATAAAAAAATTAGAACACAAAATAGCTATTTCTGTTTGTGTTCCAATTTTATTTTCTTATCTTTTAATTTTAAAACAATATATAATACTAATATAGCTACAATACCACCTAAAGTATCTATTAAAACATCCCTAAAAGCACAAGTTCTACCTATAACAAAAAATTGATGTATTTCATCAGAAGAAGCATATATAAATGTGGCTACAATTGAAATTATTCTAGTTCTAATTATATTAAAATACATTATTAAAACTCTATAGAATAACACACACAAAATGAAGTATTCACAAAAATGAGCTGTTTTTCTGATAATAAAAGTTCCTATATCACCTAAAATACTCTTTATATCAAAACTAAAATATTTAAATAATTCAGCGACAAAATTACTCTGCCCTGTAGACTTATTTCCGTCTTGGCTAGACATAAAAAAGATAAATATCATCCATAAAAAAAGTAGTGACCACCTAATTATTTTTTTTCTATGTTCTTCACTCATATTATTTCTCCCTTTGTTACTTTAAGCATTTATCCTAATTCTTAGACTCAACAATATATTTATTAATATATGCCAAAGATTCTTCTAAAATATCTTGTCCTTTTTCCACTGCATCTACTTTTATTTCTAAATTATAAACTCTTTGATCAACTTTATTTATAAGTTCTTTTATACTTTGCAATATCTTACTTTCATAACTAACTTGAATACCATCTTCATCTATATAAATAATTTCTGGTGGTGCTCCACATTTAGTACATTTAGCATAAATTTTGTTATTATTTTCATCATTAAATAATTTAAACATTTTATTATTGCATTTTGAACATTTAGAAAGCATCAAGTAACCATCACTGTTGGCATCTAATAAAATTTCTGTGTTACACTCTCTGCATGTTATTTTCAACTTATTATTAATTGTTTGAATATAAAACTCATTACCAGAACATCCTTCTTTTTTACAAACAACTGTTTTTATCATAAAAGTCATTACCCCTCATCTTTTACTACTACAATTTTAATATGATGGTAAAAACACTTTTATTACACTTAAAACTTACATTTTATATATTTTTTAAATTTTTCAGTTTAATTTCTATTTTATTTATGCTTTCATCTATTTTATCTGTTTTCTTGCCTAATAATAAAAGCCTTCTTTTTTCTAATTTTAGATTTTTTATTTCTTCTTGCAATGACTTGTTATTCTCTTTCAATTAATACACTTCCATTCAAAAGAATTTGTTTTTTAGTATTATATATATGATATTTTTAATTATTTGGATATGGTCTATATATCAATTATATATAAAACAATTATACTTGTATACTAATAAATATAGTAAAATTATTTCATAATCTTACTATATTTCCATAAAACAAATAATTTGTGACATAATTTTTTATTTACTTTCTATTAAATGACAGTTTATTAGTTACATGTTATTTCTTTATTTTTTAGAATAAAAAAAAGCTATGAATAAATTCATAGCTTATGATATGGTGGAGATAAAGGGATTCGAACCCTTGACCCCCTGCGTGCAAGGCAGGTGCTCTCCCAGCTGAGCTATACCCCCAAAAATGGTGGACCTTCAGGGATTCGAACCCCGGACCTACCGGTTATGAGCCGGTTGCTCTAACCAACTGAGCTAAAGATCCATATTACCTGGCAACGTCCTACCCTCCCACACAGTCCCCCATGCAGTACTATCGGCGCTATAGAGCTTAACTGTCCTGTTCGGAATGGAAAGGAGTGTTTCCTCTACGCCATAATCACCAGATTTATCAATGCTTTG
>JAAYQS010000054.1 GCA_012519155.1 Clostridiales bacterium | reverse complement strand
ATTAGAAGTTGAAACTCTTGTATAGCAAATTCTTTTGGTTTATAATTTTTACTCAAATATAATCACCCCTAAATATATTATATTACATTTGATTATATTTGAATATATTTTTAATAACTATTAATAAGCTCCTTAAATAATTATTTATTCCAAAATTCTAAACATTTTTTATTAACATCTTGTGGATCTCTAACTTTGCAGTTATATTTCCAATCAATAGGAAATAAATCCTTGTATGTTCTATTTCCATACCTTTCATCAATTAAAAGAATAACTCCCTTATCATCTTTAGTTCTTATACATCTCCCTGCTGCTTGCAAAACTTTTATCATTCCAGGATATACATAGGCATAGTTAAAGCCTCTATTATTTGACTTTAAACGGTTTATGTTATCCTTTATAATATTCCTGTCTATACCAATCCTTGGCATTCCAACACCTACAATTATAACACCAATAAGTTTATTATAAGCTAAATCTATGCCTTCTGAAAAGTGGCTTCCAAGTACACTAAAAGCAACATTTGTATCATTTAAATCTTCTTTAAATATAGATATAAAGTCTTCTTTTTCTTCTTCTTCCATTCCTTTACTTTGAATATGAATATTAGATTTAGTATCTATAGTAATATATTTATCATAAATCATATTCATATAATCATAGGATGGAAAAAATACAAGATAATTCCCCTTTTGTGATTTTACACAATTCTTAATATAATCCACAATTTTCATACTGGTTTCCTCTCTTTTTTTGAAAGTTGTGGATAAATTGTCAGCAATCATTAACAATCTATTATTGTGATCAAATGGACTCATTAAATTTACTATATAATCTTTTTCTGTATACCCATACATTTCTTTAAAGTATTCAAGTGGAATAAGTGTTGCAGAAAATATAACAGAAGCTCTTCCTATGTTCATTTTATCCTGAAGGAGCTTTGATGGATTTACACAATAAAGTTTTATTATAATATTATTATCCTTTTCTTTAAATACAGTAACATAATTATCATCATAGTAATCCATCATAGAAACAAATGTATGTGCTTCAAAATAACATTGCAAAAACTCATCACTTTCTTCATTATTTCTTGCTAAATATTCATCACATGCATTAATAAATAATTTTAATATTTCCTTTAAATCACTTGGCGATCCATTTTGAACAATAATTTTATTTTTTTCTGCACTTAGATCTATAGATTTTTCACTAAAATAAAGTTCTATTTCCTTTATACATTTTAAAATCTTTCTATTTTTCTTTATAACTTTTTTGCACTCTTTAATCTTATCTTCATATAAGTAAGCAGAATACATTTCTCTTCCTCTATCTATAAGATTATGTGCCTCATCTATTAAAAAAGTATAATCAGTATTTTTTACATCAAAAAATCTTTTTAAATACACAGATGGGTCAAATAAATAATTATAATCACATATTACAATATCACATAATAAAGTAAGCTCTAAGGCAAATTCAAAAGGACATATTTTATATTTCTTTGCTATTTTATTTATAGTTTCTCTATCAAAAAAGTTATACTCCTTTCTAACCTCCATAATTATATTGTTTATTTTATCAAAATAGTCTTTTGCATATGGACAATATTCTGGATTGCAATTTGTTTCTTCCATAAAGCATATTTTATCTTTAGCAGTTAATGTAACAGATTTTATTTTTAAATCTTTACTAATCATAAGTTTTACCGCATTTTCTGCTACTTCTCTCGTAATAGCCTTAGCTGTTAAATAAAATATTTTAGATGTAATACCTTCTCCTATAGCTTTTACTGTTGGGAAAAGTGTAGATATAGTTTTTCCTATACCTGTAGGTGCCTGTGCAAAACATTTACTTTTATTTTCTATAGCTTTATAAACCCTTACAGCAAGTTCTCTTTGACCTCTTCTATATTCATTAAATGGAAATTCAAAATTTTTAATTGAAATTTCTCTTTCTTCCAGTTAATATCTGCCATGCACCATTTTTTGTATTCATTAATTAAGAAAAAAAAGCTTTCTTTTAATTCATCAATATTATAGCTTTTTCTTATGGATCTTGTATTTTGCGTATCTATATTGTAATAAGTTACTTGAATATCAATATTATTTAAATCATTTTCTACTGAATAAATATATCCATAACATTTTGCCTGTTCAAAATGAAGAGGATTATAATCTTCATCTATTAATAAAAGATCTCTTGTGGTTGTTTTTATTTCATCAATAATTATTTTATCTTTTTCTTTTAATATTCCATCAGCTCTTCCTTCTATTTCAATATGTATATCATCATCTTCATAATCATAATTTAATGTAACCTCTGCCTTATCATCTTTTCCATATGCACTTTGAACATATTTGTGCCCCTTAATTCCTTCAATAGCCTTAGAAGCTGCTTGAAACCTACTATCTATACTTCCTCTGCGCATTACAAATTCAACTAATGTTCTTACAGATATCTTATAATTATTAATCAACTTTTTCACCTTTTATTTTTATACTTTAAAAACATTATTAAGTAAAATAAAAGTGGCATAAAACCACTTTTATTTTACTATTCCATAAATCCTTGTACTATCCTATCTTCAGCTTCCTTTTCGGTTAATCCAAGTGTCATAAGCTTTATTATTTGTTCTCCAGCAATTTTACCAATTGCTGCTTCATGAATAAGTGATGCATCAATTGAATTTGCTGTTATTTCTGGAACTGCAGTAACTTTTCCATTATCCATAATAATAGCATCACACTCTGAATGCCCTGTACATTTATTATTACCATTTATTTGAGATTCAAACTTTTGTTTTGAATTTCCTTTTGCTACAGATCTTGAAATTAAGTTAACTGCTGAATCTTCACCATTTAATTCCACTGCAAAGCTTGTTTTTGCTGTTTGATCTCCATCTGTCATTATTTTTTCCTTAACTACTAATTTTGCATTATCCTTAAGTTCTGCTGCACATTCCCTATGAGTAGAATCTACTCCTCCAATTTGGACTGTATCCATTTCAAGATACCCACCTTCTTCAATAAATGCTTCAGTTTTAGGATTTATAATTCTTTTACCTTCTCCGTTTCCTGTTCCAATATGCTTTTCTAAATATAATACCTTAGCATTTTTTCCCACAAAGAATCTGTGAATTCCTCTATGCTCTGAATTATTGCATCCATCATTATGAACTCCACATCCTGCTGAAATAATTACATCTGCATTTTCTCCAATATGAAAATCATTATATACAAGATCCTCTACATTATCATGAGTTACAAGAGCTGGTATGTACACAGTTTCACCTTTTGTATTAGGTTTTATAATTATGTCTATTCCAGGTTTATCCTTTTTAGAAACTATATCTATATGATCAGTTACATGCCTATCTGCGCACTGACCATTTTCACGTATATTATATGCATCATTTTTTCCTATCTTTGTATCTGATACAAGTTCTATTAGGCTTTTAGTTATTTCCTGCATTACAGCCACCTCCTGCTTTTCTACAGCATGATTTATCTGCCTTTTTTAATAAACAAGGAAGAATATCTTCTCTTTTTTCATGAGAAGTAACTTTTCCTTCTTCAATTAGTACTATATCATCTGCTATGTCCATAATTCTTTCTTGATGTGATATTACAATAATTGATTTATTTTCTTCCCTCATATTTTGAAATACTTCAATTAAATTATTAAAGCTCCAAATATCTATTCCAGCCTCTGGTTCGTCGAAAAGATAAAGTTTTGTATCTTTTGCCATAACCATAGCAATTTCTATTCTTTTCATTTCACCACCAGAAAGGCTACTATTTACTTCACGATTTATATATTCATCACCATTAAGTCCCACTTTACTTAAATATTCATAAATTTCTTTAGATGATATTTTTCTATTTGCTGCAATTTCTATTAAATCTTTTACTGTAATCCCCTTAAATCTAACAGGTTGTTGAAATGCAAAACTTATGCCCTTCTTTGCACGCTCTGATATACTCATATTTGTAATATCTTCACCATTAAAAAGTATTTTTCCTGATGTAGGCTTTTTTATTCCCATAATAACCTTTGCAAGAGTAGATTTTCCTCCACCATTAGGTCCAGTTATTACAACGAACTTAGAATCTTCGATTTTTAAGCTAATATTTTTTAATATATGCATATTAGCATTATCCTCTGCTATATATGAAACATCAATTAATTCTAACATGGCAGTCCTCCTAATATTAGTATTTTATTTCAATAAAATTGATAAACAATTAATTTTTATTTACTAAACACTATTCTATCATTTTAATATATTTTTTCCAACATAATAAAAAAATATATATATCATATTTATTTTGCCACTTTTACCCCAGAAAACTAATATTAAAAAAGAGCATGGCTCATGATTATAAAAAATACTTCTAAGCAACACACTCTAAAAAATTGTTTTAATACATTCTTTTTTTTATTACAGAAAGATACCTTTTATGATAGTTCAAATGCTCCAGTATATAATTGATAATATCTTCCTCTTTGACTTATTAATTCATCATGACTTCCTCTTTCTATAATTCTACCTTGATCTAGAACCATAATAACATCTGAATTTTTAACAGTTGAAAGTCTATGGGCAATTACGAAAACTGTTCTTCCTTCCATAAGTTTATCCATACCTTCTTGAACAATTGTTTCTGTTCTTGTATCTATACTAGATGTTGCTTCATCTAATATAAGCACTGGTGGATCTGCAATTGCTGCTCTTGCAATAGCAAGAAGTTGTCTTTGTCCTTGTGAAAGACTTCCTCCATCACCAGTAATTACAGTATCATATCCATGAGGAAGATGCTTTATAAATTGATCTGCATTTGCAAGCTTTGCTGCCTTTATTACATCTTCATCACTACAATCTAAGTTACCATATTTTATATTGTCTTTAATAGTACCAGTAAAAAGATGTGTATCTTGAAGAACTATTCCAAGAGATTTTCTTAAGTCATCTTTCTTTATTTTATTAATATTTATACCATCATATCTTATTTTACCATCTTGAATATCATAAAAACGGTTAATAAGATTTGTAATAGTAGTTTTACCTGCACCTGTTGCTCCAACAAAAGCAATTTTTTGACCAGGTTTTGCAAAAAGTTTAATATTATGAAGAATTATTTTTTCATCATTATATCCAAAGTCTACATCATTAAATACAACATCTCCTAGAAGCCTTGTATAGGTAATTGTACCATCACCATGTGGATGCTTCCATGCCCACATTCCTGTATGTTTTTCTGTTTCTTCAATTTCTCCATTATTATTAATTTTTGCATTAACAAGTTTTACATAACCATCATCTATTTCTTTTTCCTCATCCAAAAGTGTAAATATACGCTCTGCACCAGCTAAAGCCATAATAATGGCATTAAATTGTTGTGATATTTGTGTAATAGGCATATTAAAACTCTTTGTAAGTGCTATAAATGATGCAATAGAACCTAATGTTAAAGATCCAACTCCATTAATTGCAAGTATTGAACCCACAACTGCTGTAATAACATAATTTATGTTACCAAGGTTCCCCATTATAGGCATTAAAATATTTGCAAAAATATTTGCATTATTAGCACTATCAAATAATTTATCATTTAATTTGTCAAAGTTATCCTTTGCTTCTTCTTCATGACAAAAAACCTTAACAACTTTTTGTCCTTCCATCATTTCTTCTATATAACCATTTACTACACCTAAATTAGTTTGTTGCTTTATAAAATACTTTGAACTTTTACCACCTATATTTTTAGTTACAAAAAACATAATTATAACCATTAGTACAACAATTAATGATAGTGGAATACTTAAAACAAGCATTGAAGCAAATACACTAACAATAGAAAACACTGATGATATTAATTGTGGAATACTTTGACTTATCATTTGTCTTAATGTATCTGTATCATTTGTATAAAGACTCATTAAATCACCATGTGCATGTGTATCAAAGAACTTTATAGGTAAAGTTTCCATATGAACAAACATATCATCTCTTATTTTCTTTAAAGTCCCTTGAGCGATATTTATCATAATTCTATTAAATGTATATGTTGCTACAACACCAATTAAGAATATAATTGCCATTACAAATAAAGCTTGTGATAATTTAGTAAAATCAGCTGTTCCTGATTCTGATATAAAAGGAAGTATATAATCATCTATTAAATTTTTTATAAATAATGTGCTAGCTACAGTAGCTAATGATGATATTAAAATACAGATTATAACTATAATTCCCTGCCACAAATATCCATCAATTATATACTTCATAAGTCTTTTTAATGTTTTCATAGGATTTGTTTTATTTTCCTTATGTTTTGAAGCAGGTTCTTTACTATTTGTCATCCTTATCATCTCCTTTTACCTGTGATTCATATACTTCTTTATAAATTTTATTATTTTTAACTAAATCTTCATGAACACCAAAAGCATTTATTTTTCCATCATCTAAAACTATAATTTTATCTGAATCTTGAATTGATGAAATACGTTGAGCAATTATAATCTTAGTTGTATTTGGAATATCTTCCTTAAATGCCTTTCTAATTAATGCATCTGTTTTCGTATCTACAGCACTAGTAGAATCATCCAATATTAGTATTTTAGGTTTTTTAAGCAATGCTCTTGCTATACACAATCTTTGCTTTTGACCACCTGAAACATTATTACCACCTTGTTCTATAAATGTATCATAACCTTCTGGAAATTTTTCAATAAACTCATCAGCACAAGCTGATTTACATGCTGCAATAATTTCTTCATCTGTAGCATTTTTATTTCCCCATCTTAAGTTTTCTTTTATAGTTCCTGAAAACAATACATTTTTTTGAAGAACCATTGATACTTCGTTTCTTAAAGTTTCTATATCATAGTCCCTTACATCTACTCCTCCTACTTTTACGGATCCTGATGATACATCATAAAGTCTTGGAATAAGTTGAACAAGAGTTGTTTTTGCACTACCAGTACCACCTAAAATTCCTATAGTCTCGCCAGAGTTTATTTTTAAATTTACATTATCTAAATTTAAACTATCTTCACTTTTATCATATTTAAAATCAACATGATCAAATTCTATTGAACCATCTTTAACTTCAAATATTGGATTTTTAGGATTTATAATATCACTTTTTTCTTCTAAAACTTCTACAATTCTTTCTGCAGATGATTTAGACATAATAACCATAACAAAAACAAATGAAACCATCATTAAGCTCATTAAAATGTTCATTAAATAAGTAAATAAACTTACAAGTTCACCTGTTTGCATAGTATTACTTACTATCATATTAGCACCAAGCCATGAAATTACAATTATGCAAGTATACATTACAAATTGCATAATTGGATTATTTAAAATAATAAGCTTTTCTGCAATAACTGATAAATCATATAACTTTTTAGATGCTTTTTTGAATTTTTGTTTTTCATGTTCTTCTCTAACATATGCTTTAACTACTCTTATGCCAGTTAAATTTTCTTGAACACTTGCATTTAATTTATCATAATTTTTAAATAATTCTCTAAAATGTGGATGAGCTTTTATCATTATAAAATATAAAGCTACTCCTAAAACTATAATAGCAATTAAAAATATACATGATATTTTTATATTAATATAAAATGACATTATCATTGCACAAATCATAGTAAATGGTGCTCTTACAAACATTCTTATAATCATTTGAAATGCATTTTGCACATTAGTTACATCTGTTGTAAGTCTAGTTACAAGCCCTGCTGTGGAAAATTTATCTATATTTGAAAATGAAAAGTTTTGTATATTATAATACATTTCCTTTCTTAGATTTCTAGCAAAGCCTGTTGAAGCAGTTGCTCCAAACTTTCCTCCTAATATACCAAAGGTTAATGAAAAGCATGCTGCTACAAGCATTAATGCTCCTACCCTATAAATGTATCCTAAATCACCTTTTGATATTCCGTTATCAATTAAAGAAGATAATAAAAATGGAATTAGTATTTCCATAACAACCTCAAGGGCCATAAATATTGGCGTTAAAATTGTATCTCTTTTAAATTCCTTAATACAACTAGATAATTTTTTTATCATATTAATCCTCCTTTTGTTAGATTTCTAACTTTTTATATATAAAATTACTTTATTTACATTTAACTTGTAATATTCTTATTAAGTCTTGTTATTATATCAAAAAACATATCAATTTCTTCCTCTGTTAAAACTCTTTGCATAGAATTTTCAATTTCAGTAATTGCCTTATATGCATCCATATGAATATTTACACCCTTTGGTGTTAAAACTATTTTTTTAAGTCTGCCATCTTCCTGACTTGGAATTCTTTCTATACATCCGTTTTTTTGCAATAAATTTAAAACACTTGTTACAGATGAACGCCTAATATCAAATTCTACTTCAATATCCTTTTGAAATATATCCCTTTTAGGTGATTCACTATAAATGTATCCTATTATCTTACCCTGAATACATGTAATGCCGTATTTAGATATGTTCTTATTTATCATTCTGTTCATTTTATTAGCTAAAATGCTAATTTCCTTACCTAAACATTTAGAATTGCACAAATGAAAGCCTCCTTTTGTTAGATTTCTAACTAATTATACTTAAATAATATTTTATTGTCAAACTAAAAAACTCAAAACATCCCATATATTTATTATGAGAGGTTTTGAGTTTTATATTTTCTACTATCTTTTTAATTTGATAACATTATCTACATCTTCATAAACTTAGACATAATACAAGCTCCAACTGCATTAGTAGATTTTATTAAATCTAAATTATCCTTATTAATTCCACCTATTGCATATACAGGAACATTAGAATTTTCACACATATCATTTAAAAAATTAATTCCACGTCCAGGTAATCCTTTTTTACAATTAGTTTCAAATATATGACCTGCATTTACATAGGTTGCTCCAAGGTTTTCTGCATCTTTAAGCTGCTGCAATGAATGTATTGACATTCCAAGACAATTAAAATACTTTAATAAATGCTTATTATTTTTACCATCTTCTACTGATAGATGAATACTTTTATGGTTTAACTTACAAGCAACATTTATATACTTATGAAGAATACATTCTATATTATATTCATTACACTTTTTAATTATTTTCTTGGCTAAAATATAATATTCATCTTCACTTAAATCTTTTTCACGAAGTATAAGCCTATGAGGTTTGTATATTTTTGATATTCTATCAATTTGATCAGGCAAAGCTCTTTCACAAAGTTTTCTATTTGTTACAAGTGTTATTTTAAACATAGACATAATCATTCATAACAGGTTGAAGTCCATGTTCCTTAAGTGCTTCTCTTACTTCTTCAACATTTCTTGTATCAGCTATTTCAAACTGACTATCACCTTTTTCATCTTCAGGTTCTTCTGAATGGCTTCCTATTCCTGTACTAACTCCTGCTGATATTTTTGTTGCAGCAATTCCTACAATATTATCTCTAAATCCCTTACGTTCTCTTGTTGAAATTGTAATACTTGCATATGGCATAAATATTCTATAAGCACATATTATTAAGAGAAGTTGCTTTTCATGAACATCCTTTGGATTTATTTTATCATTATTAATAATTGGTCTAAGTCTAGGACAAGAAAATGCTATTTCTGCATGTGGATATTTTTTTTGAATTAAATATGCATGCATACCAGTTGCTAATGCATCTTTTCTAAAATCAGATAATCCAAGTAATGCTGCAAAACCTACACCTCTCATGCCACCCATAAGTGCACGTTCTTGGGCATTTACTCTATATGGGAATATTCTTTTATGGCCTGCTAAATGAAGTGTTTCATATTTATCTGAATTATAAGTTTCCTGAAATACTGTAACATAGTCAGCACCGCATTTATGAACATATGCATATTCATCAGAATTCATAGGATAAACTTCAAGTCCCACCATTTTGAAATACTTTTTAGCTATTTTACATGCCTCTCCAATATACTTTACATCAGACATAGCTTTACTTTCACCTGTTAATATAAGTATTTCTTCAAGTCCTGTTTCTGCAATAGCCTTCATTTCCCTTTCTATTCCTTCTTTATCAAGCTTTGCACGTTTTATTTTATTATGGCAGTTAAAACCACAATATATACAGTAATTTTCACAATAATTAGATATATATAATGGTGTAAACATATATACAGAATTACCAAAATGCTTTCTAGTTTCTTTTTGTGCCTTTTTTGCTATTTCTTCTATAAAGTCTTCTGCAGCAGGTGATAATAATGCCTTAAAATCATCTATTGAACATTTATCATGTAAAAGAGCTTGCCTTACATCTACTGCCGTATAAGCATTAGGGTCATATTCATTCATTTCTTTTATTACTTTATCCATTATATCAGATGGTATTTGCTCCATATCATCCATATATTTCATATGATCTATTCTTTGTTCCATTTTTATCTACTCCCTTATAAAACCTGTTAATGGTGATGATGCTGAAGCTCCTTTTTCAAGAACTCTACCAAGCTTAGACATATAAGCAGCTCTTCCAGCTTGAATTGCTAAACTAAAAGCTTTAGCCATTTGTGGAATATTACCACTTGTAGCAATAGCAGTATTTGCCATAACTGCTGATGCTCCCATTTCCATAACTTCACAAGCCTGAGATGGTCTACCTATTCCAGCATCTACTATTATAGGTAAATCTATTTCATCAATAAGTATTTGTATAAATTCTTTTGTAGCAAGCCCCTTATTAGTTCCAATTGGTGCCGCAAGTGGCATTACAGCAGAAGCTCCCGCATTTACTAAATCACGAGCTGTATAAAGATCTGGATACATATAAGGCATAACAACAAATCCTTCCTTAGCTAAAATTTCTGTAGCCTTAACAGTTTCTTTATTATCTGGTAAAAGATATTTAGAATCTCTCATTATTTCTATTTTAACAAAATCACCACATCCAAGTTCCCTTGCAAGTCTTGCTATTTTTACAGCCTCTTCTGCATTTCTTGCACCTGATGTATTAGGAAGAAGAGTTACCCCTTTAGGAATAAAATCTAATATATTATCCTTATCTTTAGTATTTGCACGACGTACAGCAAGTGTTATCATTTCTGCCATTCCATCTGTTACTGCTGATTTAATTAAATCAACATTATATTTACCTGATCCTAATATAAATCTTGAGTTAAATTCATGACCACCAATTATTAATTTATCATTTTTATCCATTTTTTCTTCCTTCCTTACTACTTATTTAAATATTAATTAAAAGCTAATTTAATCAGCCTCCACCTACAAAACTTACAACTTCTATACTATCTCCATCTTTAATAACTTTTTCTTTGTAAATATCCTTAGGTACAATATCATCATTTACTATTACAGCAATTCTAGATGTATCAAATTTATTAATTTCAAGAAGTTTTTCAAGAATTATTTCACTACTTAATTCCTTTTCTTCACCATTTATTTTTATCATTTTGTCACCTCCCAAATAGCAATTTAATGTATAAAAAAAGTCGCAGAAAAGACCTACACCCGTGGTGGTGTACCCCTTCCTGCGACTTGTCCAATCACATTCTATAACTTATTATATATTCTTTTTCTTATTTGTCAATATATTTCAAAGTTTTTTATTTTAAACAATGCATTTTATCTTTAACCTCATTCCATGGAACAATATATCCCTGACCCTTACTGCAAAATATAGATGAGGATGTATATTCAATATCTGCATTTTTATCATAATTTTGATTTTTTAATATTTCTTGCTCATTATGACAAGGTTTATATCCATTATTAATCATCATAATTGAACTTTGCCCCTTAGTTATAGCTGCAAGTTCCACTGGATAATCCATAAATGTTTCTACAGGACATATACTTTCAAATTTTATTCCTGAATTTCTTTCTGCTTGCTCGATTTTTAAAACAACTTCTGCATAATGCCTTAAAGGTTCAAAATGTCCATATCCATAAACTGAATTTTTTATAGTTTCTTTATATACTATACTACACTTGCCAAAAGATACATCTAGATTAAATCTATTTTTTAATGTTTCTTTAAGTACTTCAAGTTCTACCTTTCCCATAATATGAATATGTATTTCTTTAAGTTTTTCATTCCATATAACACTAAGTTCTGGCTTTTCCTCTTCTAATATTTTAAATACCTTTAAAATTTCTTTAATATTATCATGTTCATTAATAATAACTTTAGACATAAGAGTCGGTATTAAATTATAATTTGAGCTTAATTCATCTTTTCCTAAATAATTACCAATTTTATAATTATTTAATCCTTTTACTACACAAATATCTCCAGCTTCTGCTTCCTTTACACTTATAAGTTTATTTCCATTGCAAAGATATAGTTCATTAACTTTTTCTTTTAATGAATTCTTTTCAAGTTCATCCTTTACCTTCAATTTTCCTGAAAGTATCTTTATGAATACCATTTTATTGTTTGATATACCTTGCTTTGAATCATCATGAGTTATTTTATATATTTTTCCTGAAAATTTAGCACTATTATCATAACTTGTCTTAGTTAATTTATCTAAATTATTAATAAAAGTAGAAACTTCAGTATCTAAAAGTGCAGAGCCTTTAGATGCTATAAATACTTTTCTATGTTTTATTAAATTTACAAGTGTATTTATCCACAAATCTTCATGATAATTGCCTTTTAAATATTTTTCCATAAGACTATCATCATATTCACATATAAATTCAATAAGTTCTTCCTTTAAACCATTACTTAAATCATAATCAAAATAATAAATATTCTTATTTAAGTTTGCTTTTAAATCCTTTATAACATTACAATAATCTGAGCCTTCTCTATCATCTTTATTAATAAAGAAAAATACTGGAACATTATTTTTTTGTAAAAGATTATAAACAGTCTTTGTATTTCCTTGAATTCCTTCAACTGCACTTAATAATATAATGGCATAATCAAGAACCTTTATTGCTCTTTCCATTTCAGGTGAAAAATCCATATGACCAGGAGTATCAATAAGATAATATCTTGAATTATTAATATCAAAAATTGCTTGTTCTGAAAATATTGTAATTCCTCTTTCTTTTTCAATAACATTACTGTCAAGAAAAGAATCTTTATGATCTACTCTTCCTTTTTTTCGTATAGCTTTTGTATAATATAAAATTGACTCAGAAAAGGTTGTTTTTCCTGCATCAACATGTGCTAATATTCCTATAGTTTTTCTCATTTATTCTCTCCATTACTAAAAATATTTATATACTTATTTATTATATAATATTTTACATTCTTTATAAATTATATTAACAGTTAATTTTATGTGCAACTATATAATATTCATCATAT
>JAAYQS010000053.1 GCA_012519155.1 Clostridiales bacterium | reverse complement strand
TAATTCAGTAAATTGGAAACCAGAAAAAGCAGGAACTTATAAAATTGTTGCATCTGCAAGGGAAGTTTATGGAGGAAGTTCTGATTCCTATGAAAAGACAATTACAGTAACAGAAAAATCAAAAAATAGTATTACAATATACTATAAAGGATATGATACTCCATATATGCACTACAAAATAGGAAATGGTGTATGGACAAGTGCTCCAGGAATAAGAATGGAATCAACTAATGAAAAGCCTGGATACACTCATAAATTAACTATAGATTTAGGAGATAGTAAAGATTTAACTGCATGCTTTAACAATGGAAATGGAAGTTGGGATAGCAGAAATGGAGCTAATTATTATTTCCAAGAAGCAGGAACTTATACTTATTCTAATGGATCAATAAATAAAATTAAATAATCAAAAAAATAAGGAGCTAAGGCTTCTTATTTTTTTACTATAAAAAAATATATATTAGAAAATTATATATTGAGATTTTTTCTTTTAGCAATTAGAATATATTTATATTACATAAAAAAAGATGCATTAGGAGAGTGGCTTATATGGACAAAGAAACAAAAATCAAATCAAATGGTTGGGCTTTAATACCAGCACTAGTATTTTTGATATTATATTTAGGACTTGGAATTTTATTTGAATACATATTTAAAATTGATATGGGATTTTATAATGTTCCCATAGTAGTAGTATTTATGATAGCTCTTTTTGTAGCTTGCATGCAAAACAGAAAAGTATCATTTGATGAAAAACTTAGTATAATGGCAAAAGGTTTTGGAGATAAAAATATTCTTACAATGATACTTATATTTTTATGCGCAGGACTTTTTGTTGGAGTTACAGGACGTGATAGTGCTCAAGCGGTGGCGTATATGATGCTATCAGTTACTCCTGCACATTTTGCAGTGGCAGTACTTTTTATTGTTTCATGTTTTGTATCTCTTGCAATGGGAAGCTCATGTGCTACAATTTCTCTTATTGTTCCTATTGCAGTGGCAGTATCACAGGCTTCTGGATATTCTGTAGCATTTTGCATAGGTTCAGTTATGGGAGGAGCAATGTTTGGAGATAATCTTTCTTTTATATCTGATACAACAATTGCAGCATGTAATACACAAGGATGTAAAATGAAAGATAAGTTTAAGGCTAATTTTAAAATAGCTTTTCCAGCAGCAATTTTTACTCTTATTTTAATAATTATATTATCCTTTAATGCTGATGTTGGTTTTATAAATATTGAGTCTTATAAAATTGTTATGCTTATACCATATATACTTGTTCTGATATTTGGAATTATGGGTATTAATGTATTTATAGTTTTATTAATTGGCATTTTATCAGGTATTTGCATTAATTTATTTACTGGAAATACATCATTTTATGAACTTTTAACTAATATGGGAAGTGGAGTTTCAGGAATGTATGAAACTATTATGGTAACGCTTCTTGTATCAGCTTTATGTGCACTTATTCGTTCTAATGGTGGCTTTGAAGCATTGCTTGGCTTTATTCGTAAAATATTTAAGGGAAATAAAGGTGGTCAATTGGGAATGGGATTATTAGTAGGTGCTATGGATATAGCTACAGCAAATAATACAGTTGCCATTGTTATGGCTGGACCTGTAGCTAAAGAAATGAGTAAAGATTATGAAATTAATCCTAAAAGAGCAGCTTCCATACTGGATACTTTTTCTTGTATTTTCCAAGGTATAATACCTTATGGTGCTCAGATGCTTTTAGCTATTGCAGCAGCTACTGAATGTGAAGTATCTGTTTCTGCATTTAGTATAATACCAAATTTATTTTATCCTTTTTTACTTGCTGCAACATCTATTGTATATATAATATTGGCTAAGGATAAAAAAACTAAATATTAAAATTATTATTAAAGCTATGAATTTTAAAAATAATATTTACATATATGAAAGAGAACTTTTTTGATTTTGTCTACAGTATTAACAAGAATATTTTAAAATCCCTAAAGGTTATTATAAAGATACAACCTTTAGGGATTTTTTTATGTTATTAGCAAATGTTAAAAAAATGAGAATATTATAAAATACTTAGAAAGATTTATAAAAAATAAACGAAAAGAAAATGTTAAGACTACAAAAATACACTAATTTATTATTATATATTTTTATAAATGTATTTAAATTGTCAATTAAGGAATTAGCTATAGTAACTCCTTTTGGACTAATTTGCACAATAACACCAACTATATTAAAAAAGATCAATGTTCCAGTTAAAGTTCAAAAGTATTTAAGTGTTAGTGCCTTAGCCATTTTAATAACTATTATGGGCAGTAATTCTAATATTGGTATATATATAACTTATATACTTGCATTAGCAATTAGTTGTTTGTATTTTGATGTAAAATTTACAAAACATATTGCTATATTAGGATATTTATGTATGATTATAGCAGTATTTTTTAGAGCACATAACGTAACTCTTTCTAGTGGAGATACTGCTCTTCATTGGTTTCGAGGTTATGCCATGGGTTTTACAATAGAATATATTGCTCTTGCAGCAGTTTTTATATCTATTAGTAAAAGTGCAAGAAAATTATTAGAAGGTTTGCAAAACAGTGAACAAATTCAAAGGGTAGTTAATAATTGCGAAAATGCATCTAGTAATCTTGTAGTTTCTGTTGATCAATTACATAAGTCTTTAGAGGAAAGTAGAAAAAGTAATGAATTTATTTCTAAATCAGCAGGGAAAACATTAGAGGACTGCAACCATAACCAAACTTATGTAAATGATACTGTAGTAAATATACATAATATGGGCAAAATTATTGATGATATTATTAATAAAACAAGTAATATGCATGAAGTTGCTAAAAAAACCTTTGATAGTACACAAGCATACATTGAGCTTATGGATGACGTTGTTTCTAGTATGAATACCACAGGGCAATCTACAGAGGATACTTTAAATAGTATTCAAATTTTAGAGAAAAGAATTGGATATATAGAAAAATTAACAAGTACAATTATTGCTATTGCAAATCAAACAAGTTTATTATCCTTAAATGCATCTATTGAAGCTGCAAGGGCTGGAGAAAATGGACGTGGCTTTACTGTTGTAGCAGAAGAAGTTCGTAAATTAGCTGATGAATCTCATGCTGCAGTAGATAGTATTACTGAACATATGGAAAGTATTAAGGAAAGTGTACTTTTAGCAAGTGAATCAATTGTTGCTGGAAGTAAGTCTGTAGAAGAAGGTATGTCTTGTATTAATCATGCTAAAGAGGAAGCTGAAAAATTAGGAGATATACAACAGACAGCTTTACAAACATCTGAAGATATATTTGAAAGTTGTAAGGACACTCAATCAAATGTAAAAGAAGTTGTAAATATGGCAAGTAATATGACATCAATTATGAATCATTCCTCTGATATGGTTATGGATATAAAAGATAGTTTGAAGAATCAAGAACAACTAATTAATGAAATGGATAAACTTTTTAGCAAAGTCAATGACGTATCAAATAAATTAAAGGAAATTGTTCATGAGGAATTATAATAATGAAATAATACAAATAAATACATAAATGTAAGTAATGTTCATAAACAAGATATTTTTAATGAATATATTATATATTGTTAATTTTTTGTACATATAAATCTTTTATAATAAAATTAAACAAAAGAAAAGAAAAATGGCTATTTTCTTAGAAAAGAGGTGATTAATATGTCAAAAATATTCGTTATAACTCATCCTATTAGTGGTACTGTTTATGGAACATTAGGTTATGTTAAAGAATTAGCAGCAAGAGGTCATGAGGTAGCTTATTTTAGCACTGATGAATTTGAAAAGGATATTATAAATGTTAATGCACAATTTATTAAATACAATAAAAAATATGATTTTGAAAATAATTATAAATTAATGATTAAGACTACTTTAGATATGTATAAGGAAGCTTTAGATATAGCTAAAGATTTTGATTATATTATTTATGATTCTGGATTTTTTAAAGGAAAAGAACTTGGAGAAAAATTAAAGAAACCTGTTATAAGGTTAATTTCTAATTTCCCATTTGATAAAAAGGTTTTGAAAAATCTTAGTAAAGAAGAAAAGAAAAAATATCCAAGAATGCTTTTATCTAAAAATCCTTTAATAAGAAAAATATATACAATATTATCTATTGGTTTTAATAAGATACAAAATAATGACATATCGTATGAAGCCTTTGATGAAGTACCAGATATGAACATAGTTTATACAACAAAAATATTTCAAGATTTAAATTATGGATATGATAAAAGAAAATATAAATTTGTTTTACCAGTAATTGTGAATAGGAATCAAGAAAATATTATAAAATTTGAAAATGCAAAGGGAAAAATAATTTATATTTCATTAGGAGTTTGTCCAGAAAATCCAGAGGAATTTTTCAAAAAGTGCATTGAAGCTTTTATAAATACTAATGTTACAGTTATTATGTCAATAGGACAAAATACAGATATACTTGATCTTGGAAAAGCGCCAAGTAATTTTTGGATATTTAATTCTGTAGCTCAGCTTGAGGTTTTAAAACATGCAGATCTTTTTATTACTCATGGAGGAATGACTAGTATAAATGAAGCAATGTATTGTGGAGTTCCTGTAATAGTAGCACCTCAAAATATTGAAAATGAATTGGTTGCAAAAAGTGTTTTAAAATATAATATTGGTAAGGTTATATATAAAGAAAATTTCAATGTGGATATTTTAAGAAATTATGCAAATGAAGTAATAACACTTTCTGA
Organism: Clostridiales bacterium; assembly: GCA_012519155.1. GTDB lineage: Bacteria > Bacillota > Clostridia > Clostridiales > Clostridiaceae > Clostridium. The sequence goes on along the minus strand of JAAYQS010000053.1, from coordinate 33,620 downwards.
ATATAGAAGTAATATGGAAACTTATAAAGATACTATTATGAATAATAATGAGAAAGATAATGTTATTGATGAAATTGAAAATTATATTAATTCATATTCATTAGCTTAGAAAATGTTATATTTAATGAAGCAAATCATTAAATATAGCATTTTTTATTATTTAATGATAAAATCACTTATATAAAGAATATTAATAATTTATATAAAATAAGGTGAAAAAAGTGGTAAAAGGTAATGTAGTAACTATTATTATTTTGTTTATGGCAATTTCAGTTATAAATGTAGGATGTTCGAAAGATTACATAGATGATTTGGAGAATTCTACAAGTACGCCAGCTACTGATACAGTGTCTACAAAGGCAATGGGCACAAAAACAATAAATGTAAGTGAAAAAATATCTACAAGTACAGTAAAATCAACATATACGCCTAAAAGCAATAAAGAAAAAGATCATAATAATAAAAAGCCAACTAAACCAGTGAAACCAACAAAACCCACTAAACCAGTAAAACCAGATGGTTCTATAAATTAAATGCATATTTGGAGGAGAAATTTTATGGGCAATAAAAAAAATAAAGAAAAAAAGCCTGAAATAGTATATGATGAATGGCTTTATATGAATGAAAAAGAAATTACAGCAGTTCAAATAAGTAAAGCACTTGAAAATAGTAATTTAGAAATTGATTTATGGGACCAACTAGGTGTTGTTTCAATAAAATTATTAGATAATACATATTTAGATATGGAAGAAATAGAAAATGATTTAGGTGATGAAGAAAGCAATAAATTTGTTGAAAATCATAATATAAAGAGTATATTTACAACTAAAATGGTTCATGAAAGTTTTGAAAATGCAAAGAAAGTTATGATGTTAATTACAAAAGAATTAGGAGGATTTTTTTGTATGGATAATGATGATTTTAGTCCTGTAGTAAAATAAGGTGAGGTTTACAATAAACAAAAAGTATTGTAAAAAAATTAAATATAAATTATAATAAGGAAGATAAGTATGAACTTTTTATTAATGAATGTTGTATTTATTGTTAACAAGTGTTGTTTTTATATGATTTAAATTAATAGTAGGTGGAACTTCGGTGAGATTCCGAGACTGTGCCGCAACTGAAATGCTCTATTTTTAGAGACGAGTCAGATCTTCCTTATTAAGCATGAGCCTCGAGCAAGGTTATGCTTTAATTTGGAGGCATTTTTTGTCTCCTTATTTTTTGCAAAATTTTACATAGTTATTATTCTGCTGTTTTGCTTTTAATAGGATATCACCATAATAATTAATAATAAAAATATAAAAAATAATACTTGAATTATTATTAATTTTTTAGGGGGATATTATGAAAAAGAAGAATTATTTAAAGCTCCTTGTTAGTTTACTTGTTGTTTTTACAGTAATATTTGGAGTGGTAAACAATCCTTTAGCTAAGGTAATAAGCATGTTTTCAACAGAAGCTGATGGGCATGTGACTATTTCCGTTGAAAAATTTACATTAGGTCAAGGATATATTGTAGAACCAATTACAGTATCCTATAAGGCTGGAGAAACTGTAGCTGAACTTTTGACCAAGGTACTTGGCGAAGGAAATTATGAGAATACTGGAAGTGTTGATAGTGCCTTTTATTTATCATATATAAGAGATGAAGATGAAGGAGAAGTAAATGTTCCACAATATATATTAGATCAGTGTGGTTCTGTATCAGAAAGAAGTTCTAGTGAATGGCTTGGAGAATTTGATTATACATCAATGTCTGGTTGGATGTATTGTGTAAACAATGCCTTTCCAAACTATGGAGCATCTGATTGTAAATTAGAAGATGGACAAGTTATTAGATGGCAGTTTACTGTATATGGTTATGGCATGGATATAGGGGGAGGCTATTCTGATGAAGGATCAGGTTCCTTTGGAGGATCTTATATAAAAATTGCCAATAAGGATGAGCTTACAAAAGCAATTGGAAATATTAATGCTGATAAAAAGGTAGATCAATTACTTTCAAAGAAAGAAGTAAAGAAAGCATATGATAATGCTTATACAGTTTTAGAAACAGCAGATGCTTCTCAAGAAGATGTTGATAAAGCATTAAATGATTTAAATAATGCACTAGAAAACAAAGATGATGATAAAAAGATTCCTGCAATTGAGCCTTCTGTTTCTGTTCAAGATGCAGTAAAGAGTACAGGAGATTATTTATATAATAATACACCAAATCCTACTTTGGGAACATTCTCAGGTGAATGGACTATATTATCCCTTGCAAGATCTGGATATAATGTTTCAGATAATTATTATGAAACTTACTATAAAAATATAGAAGATAAGTTAAATGAGTGTGGTGGGGTTCTTAGTACATCAAAGTATACTGAGTATTCAAGACTTATTATTGGATTAACTTCAATAGGTAAAGATGTTACAAATGTTTCTGGATATAATCTTTTAAGCTATTTATCTGATTTTGATAAAATAAAAAAACAAGGAATAAATGGTCCTATTTTTGCACTTATAGCCCTAGATACAAAAAACTATGAAATTCCAATTAGCAGCACAGCTACAACTCAAACTACAAGACAGGGGCTTATTGATTATATTTTAAGTAAAGAAATTAAAACAGGAACTGATGAGGCTGGTGGTTGGGCATTAGGTGGTACTAATGCAGATCCAGATATTACATCAATGGCTCTTCAGGCTCTTGCTAAATATAAAGATGATGAGAAAGTAAAACCTTATATAGACAGAGCTGTTCAAAAACTTTCAGATATGCAAAATGAAGAAGGTGGTTATTCAAGTTGGGGTACTACTAATAGTGAAAGTATAGCTCAAGTTATAACTGCTTTAACAGCTCTTGGAATAGATCCAAAAACAGATGAGAGATTTGTTAAAAATGGAAATTGGACTGTAAGTGCTATTATGAATTATTACGTAAATGGTGGCGGTTTTAAACATGTACAATCTGAAACAGCACCTAATGGAATGGCAACAGATCAAGCTATGTATGCTCTTGTTGCATATAATAGATTTGTAAATGGACAAACTTCTCTTTATAATATGACTGATATTCAAAATAAAGATGATAAAGATAATTTTGAAGGAAAAGTTAAGTTAACTATGCCAGAAAAAATAAGTGGTAAGGCAGGATATAGTTTTAATGTGAATTTAAATATAGGAAGCTGGCCACAAGGAAGTTTTAAGTTATTAGATGGTGTTATAACTATTCCGGATGGAATTGAGATTACAGGAATTTCAATGAATAATTCAAATATTTCTGGTGGAACACCTGATTTTGGTGTAGAAGGAAATACATTAAGAATAGTTTATGGAAATACTACATTATCAGATATAAATATTTTAAATAATGATTTTCCAAATGAACTACTTACAATAAATGCAAGGGTTAAAAATGATTTGCCAGAAGATAGTGAACTTAATTTTAAAGTTGATAATCTTGAATTAAAAAAAGGTTCTGATGAAAGTGATATATCATCATGGGATACTTCTGAAGCTTTATCTTCTTCTAAGGTAGCAAAGGTTGTAAAAGCTTCTGCAAGAGTTTTATTTAATGGTGATGGAATTGATTTGATTCCTCTTAATAAGAAAGCTGTAGCAGTTGAATTTATAAATATAGAAGGAACACCTAAAATTATTTTTGGTGACAATACAGAAATGACATATAATGAAGAATTAACAAATAAAAAAGGTGTAAAAACATATGTGGCTTTAGTAGATTCAACAGTTGAACTTGAAGATTTTAATGATATAAGTAAATATTTAATAGACTCTTCATTAGAAGTATCTTCTATGAAATTTGGTGATGTAAATGATGATAATATTGTAAATGCACAAGATGCATTAAATACTTTATCAACATGGCTTAGAAAAAGCAGCGCACCAGAAGGTATTAAAGTTATAAAAATGAATGTTACTGGAGATTCAAGAATTAATACATCAGATGCACTTGGAATTATTGAATACTATGTTAACGGAAAAGAATTTTCAATTTTAAATAATTAATAAGTTAAAGGCTGCTTTATAGATAAATTATTTAGCAGCCTTTAATAAATTTTTATAAAAGGATGATGTTATGTTAAGCAAAATAAAAAGTGTACCATCTAAAATAAAAAATATGTCAACTAAAAAGAAAGTAATATTTTCTTGCATATTTATATTAATTTTATCATTAATTATATTTTCTGTCTTTAGAGTAAAAAAAGAAATAGACAAGCCTACTCTTACAATTATGCCTATTGCACCAATAGAATCAACAGATAGAAATGAATTTACTTTAGATATGGTATTATCAGATCTTCCCAAAAACTTATATCCAGCTGCTAGTGTTGCTATTACATTTGATAAAAATAAATTGGAATTTACAGGAATAAAACTTGGAACAATGATGGCATATGGAGATAAAAGTGCAGATGGAAATAATCTTGTTTCACCAACTTGGAGTTGTAATGTACAAAATTCAAATATAAAAGGTGAAATAGATGCAATGTACCTTGATATGACAGCAGGAGAATATGCATATTGTAGTCAAGGCTTTGATAAAAAGAGTAAAAATGTAGTATTAAGACTTGGTTTTAAATTAAAAGATAGTGCAGCTAAAGGTGACTCGTACAATATTGTTTTTAAAGATGCAGTTTTTGCAACAGTTAATGGTGATGAAGATAAAACATCCCTTGCTATGAATATGAACACATTAAAAACTAAAAATTGTAAAATAGCTATAAAATAAGGAAGGTTTATATGAAAAATAAAAGAGTATTAAGTATTTTTTTAGCTTTTATACTTTCATTTGTTTTTATATGTTGCAATAAAGCAAATAGTAATAGAAGCCAAGATATACCAAAAAATGGTGTGGTAAAAGCTAAGGTTTTTGAAAATTTAATGTTTAGTCAAGATATGGCTACATTTAATGGAGAAAATGATGATGTAACTTATCAATGGATGTTTATGGGAGGTTCTATAAATAATCCAGTAGATACAAATCTGCATATTAATTTTAATAAAGGTGAAAATGAAGATGTTAAAGAAAAAATTCAATCTGATATAGTATGTGAATTCACTTATGAAGAAAAAGATAAAATTAATTGGACTCCAAGTCTTTCAATAACATTAAATGAACCATTAGATTATAGTGAGGTTATAATTTATAAGTATGATAGTACATCTGAAAAATATGATGCCTTAACTAGTGCAACTCTTGATTCTAAAGATAATGGAACAATTACATTTACAGTAACAGATAATGTAGGTGAGTTTTATATTGCTTGCAAAGGTAATGAAGAAAGTTCTAATAATCAGCAAAACAAAAATATAGCTGAAAATGAAAATAGTAATGAAGAACAAGGAAGTAGCAGTTCAAATGGAAATTATTTAACTTCTGGCTCTGAAAGTAGTCCAGGGGGAGAAGCAAGTAGTAAAGTAAAAATTTCAAATGGTTCAAGGACAGAGAAAGATGGTTATAATACAGATCCTGTACCAGAAGGAAAACAAGAACCTGTTGAACCTGAAAATATTACAGTTAATAAAAATATTGTAAAGCATTGTACATTATCTATAAGATGCGATACACTTCTTATACCTTCTAATTATGAGATTGCAAAATCAAATAAAAAGGCAGGGATGATTCCTTCAGATGGGGTTATATATGCTTCTAAAACAGTTGAGTTTTATGATGGCGAATTTGTTTTTGATGTACTTTTAAGGGAAACACAAAAATATGGAATTCATATGGAATATTCTATGACACCAATGTATAACAGTAACTATATTGAAGGAATACATAATCTTTATGAATTTGATGGAGGAGAACTTAGTGGTTGGATGTATAAGGTTAATGGGTGGTTCCCAAATTACGGTTGCAGCAGATACTTGCTTCAAGATGGAGATGTAATAGAATGGGTTTATACATGTGATCTAGGAAGAGATGTTGGGTGTGAGTGGCTTGGAGATGAGTAAGGCATTTTATAAATATCATCCTTTTATAAATTTTTATTATTTTACATTTGTTATTGTTTGTAGCATGTTTTTTACTCATCCTGCATTTATTTTAATTTCACTTATATTATCATTTGTTTATTCCATATATTTACTTGGGAAAAAATCTATTAAATTTAACATAATTGGACTTTTTCCACTTCTGATTTTTATGGCTATGCTTAATCCTATGTTTAATCATGCAGGAGTTACAATTTTATGGTATTTAAAGGATGGAAATCCTATGACTTTAGAATCTATAATTTATGGAATAATTGCAGCATCTATGTTCATTTCAGTTATAATGTGGTTTTCTTGTTATAACGAAATAATGACTTCAGATAAATTTATATATATTTTTGGAAAAATAATACCTAAATTATCATTAATATTTTCTATGGTATTAAGATTTGTGCCTAAATTTAAAAACCAAATTAAAGTAATAAGTAATGGTCAAAAGGCAATAGGAAGGGATATGTCTCAGGGGAATATTATAAGAAGAGCTAAAAATGGAATAAAGATTTTATCAATACTAGTAACATGGGCCTTAGAAGATGCAATAGAAACAGCAGATTCTATGAAAGCAAGAGGATATGGACTTAAAGGAAGAAGTAGCTTTTCTATTTTTAAATTTGAAAAAAGAGATAAGATAGCAGCTTTTTTTATGATATTTTTTTCTTTAGTTATTATAGCAGGAAAAATATATGGAATTAATAGAATTGTATATTTTCCAGAAATAAAAATATCAAGAAATACTACATTTTCTGTTGTAGTTGATATATGCTATTTTGCCTTTTGTATAATTCCTATAATTGCAGATTTTATTGAAGAAATAAAATGGCAAAAAATAAGAAGGAGTAAATAAAATATGAATATTACTAAAAAGAAGAATAAAATAGGAAAACGCACAAAGATATCTGCAATGCTTATTTTAATTGCAATTCCTCTTACTATCTTATTTGGAGTGTTTTTTCTAAATGATAGAAAATATTATTTTATAAGCATCCTTATTCTTATTTATACAATGATTCCTTTTTTTATGATATTTGAAGATAGAAAACCACAGGGAAGGGAACTTATAGTAATAGCAGTTTTAAGTGCAATAGCAGTAGCAGGAAGAGGTGCATTTTACATGTTGCCTCAATTTAAACCTGTAGTAGCTATTGTTATAATAGCAGGAGTATGCTTTGGAGCAGAAAGTGGTTTCTTAGTTGGAGCAATGTCTGGTTTTGTATCTAACTTTTTCTTTGGACAAGGTCCATGGACTCCTTGGCAGATGTTTTGTTTTGGAATAATAGGATTTATTGCAGGAATATTATTTAAAAAAGGCAGATTAAAAAAGAATAAATTACAGCTTTGCATATATGGAGGGCTTTCAACATTTTTTATTTATGGGGGAATAATTAATATAGGTTCACTTCTTATGTTTACATCACATTTTTCTTTTAAAGCACTTATGGCTACATATGCAAGTGGTATTCCATTTGATCTTGTTCATGCAGCAGCTACTGTATTCTTTCTATTTATAATATCAAATCCTATGATAGAAAAATTAGATAGAATAAAAATAAAATATGGATTTATAGAATCCTAGGGGGGAAATATGGAGATATTAAAAATAGAAAATTTTGATTTTACATATCCATTAAAAGATAAAAAAGCTCTTAATAATATAAATTTAAGTGTAAGGGAAGGGGATTTTATTTTACTTTGTGGAAAATCTGGATGCGGGAAAAGTACACTTTTAAGAAACTTAAAACCTTCCTTAGCTCCTCATGGTGAAAAACAAGGTGAAATACTATATTGTAATAAACCTATAAATAAATTAGATTTAAGGACAGAAGCTTCAGAAATAGGGTATGTTCTTCAAAATCCAGATAATCAAATTGTTACAGATAAGGTTTGGCATAAACTTGCTTTTGGTATGGAGAGCCTTGGATACAAAAGTGAAATAATAAGAGTAAGAGTTGCAGAAATGGCAAGTTATTTTGGAATTGAAAGCTGGTTTTATAAAAAGACAACAGATCTTTCAGGAGGTCAAAAACAACTTCTTAATTTAGCTTCTATAATGACTATGAATCCTAAAGTACTTATTTTAGATGAGCCTACATCACAACTTGATCCTATAGCTGCATCAGAATTTTTAGAAACAATAAAAAAAATAAATTTAGACCTTGGAACTACTATAATTTTAAGTGAACATAGATTAGAAGAGGTTTTTGAAATGGCGGATAATGCTATAGTAATGGAGCATGGGAATATTATAGCAAACACATATCCTTCTAATATTGCAAAAGAACTTAATAATATAAATAGTGAATTTATAAAAGCTCTTCCTACAGCAACTAGAATATATATGTCTGTTTCTAAGAGAATATCAAATGAATGTCCTATTAATATAAGAGATGGTAGAAGGTGGCTTAAGAAATATTGCAGTTTAAATAATGTATGTAGTATAGATAAAAAAAATGATGATTTTGAAGATAATAATGTAAAAAAAGATACAATTATAGAATTAAAAGATGTATGGTTTAAATATGAAAAGAATACTCCAGATGTTATTAAAGGATTATCTATTAAAATAAGTGAAGGAGAAGTATTTTCTGTAGTTGGAGGCAATGGAGTAGGAAAATCAACTACAATATCTGTAATGTCAGGCATAAACAAGCCTTATAGAGGTAAAGTTTATTATAAGGCTAAAAATATATTAAAGTATAAAGCTAAAGAATTATTTTATAATAATTTAGGAGTACTTCCACAAAATCCTCAATGTCTTTTTGTAAAGAAAACAGTAATGCTTGATCTTTTAGAATCATTAGATGGAATAAAAATTTCAAAAGATAATAAAAATGAAAAGATTCTTGAAGTTTCAAATGTTCTTGGAATTAATAAAATACTTAAAATGCATCCCTATGATTTAAGTGGTGGTGAGATGCAAAAAGTGGCTTTGGCAAAGATTCTTTTACTAGAACCTAAAGTTATTATATTAGACGAACCTACAAAAGGAATTGATAATATATATAAAAATAAACTTATTGATATTTTAATCATGTTAAAAAGTCAAGGAAAAACTATAATAATAGTAACTCATGACATAGAATTTGCAGCTCAAATATCAGATAGATGTGCTATGTTTTTTGATGGAAATATAGTGTCATTAGGAAAGCCTAAAGAATTTTTTTCAGAAAATAATTTTTATACAACTGCGGCAAGTAAAATAAGTAGGGGTATTTTTAAAAATACTGTAACTTGCAATCAGATTATTAATTGTTTAAATGAAAATAATAAGGAAAAATGTAGTAATTGATAAAAAAGTATATAAAATTGTAAAATCTCCATTTACATAAGTTATTAAATAATATAAAATTAATATAAAGAGTATTAGTCTATTCTAATTAGTGTATATGGAGCGTGGTGGATATGAAGTGCAGATATAAAAAGAAAATAAGGTATATACAATTAGATGTAAATAAAAATATGCAAGGAGTTATAGATTTTGCTGGCGGAGATCCTGCTGATATTAATAATTATACAAAACGTGGTGTTTTAGTGGATACTGTAGATGGAAAGATAGAGTTAAAACATGGCGATTTTTTAGTTGATTTATTTGGAATAAGAGGAATGACTCCAAGTGATTTCTATGAAAATTTTGAAATATAAAGTCTAATTATTTATGTGTATCTTTAACTTTAAAGCAGCCTTTAATTATATTAAATTATAATTAAGCCTGCTTTTTTTATTATTAATTCCTTAATTAACCAAATTTAGAGTTGTGTATTATAAGGTATTTTATTTTCATTTGGCATTAAAAAAACTGACATTTAGCAATTTGTTTTAATATAAGGTATAATAAATTTAACAAATGGAAATTTGAAAAAACTTTGAGAAGGGGGATTCTAATGAATATTACAGTTTATCTCGGCGCAAATGAAGGCAACGATCCAGCTTTATGCAAGTCTGTTCAGGAACTTGGAATGTGGATTGGGACAAGCGGTAATGCTTTAGTTTATGGTGGCTCAAAGACTGGATTAATGGGTGAAATAGCCAAGAGCGTTTTGGAAACAGGGGGTAAAGTTATTGGTATTGAACCACAATTTTTTATGGATAAAGACTTTCAGTATGATGGACTGACTGAACTAATTGTTACAAAAAATATGTCAGAGAGAAAGGACAAAATGATTGAGCTAGGAGACGCTTTTATAGCATTTCCAGGGGGAACTGGAACATTGGAAGAAATTGCAGAGGTCATGTCAAAAGTATCACTGAAACAGTTAAATGCTCCATGCATTCTCTATAATTTGAATGGTTATTACAATAGTTTGAAAGAGTTGCTGCATCACATGATTGAAAAGGGCCTATCATCAAAAGAAAGGCAGGAGGGAATTTATTTTGCAGAAAACCTTCACCAAATACAAAAAATTTTGGGAAGCATACTTTGATTATATTGATGCAAATTTAGTTTTATTTTAAATTGTTAAAGAAAGAAAAATGATATTTAAACTGTAATTTAACTTTTTTGATAGATTCTATTTTTTTCGCAAATTCTTGAAAATAAGGGCATGTAAAAGACTTTTGACAGTCTAAATGTCATATGTAAAGATATTTTGATACATTAAAATATCAAATTTGATTAAGGTAAGAGTAAAGGAGGAATTAATATGGAACTTGGAAAACAGATAAAGAAATATCGAAGGAACTTTTCCTTATCACAAGAAGATTTGGCAGAGAAAGTATATGTTTCTAGACAAACTATTTCTAATTGGGAGAATGATAAAAGTTATCCAGATGTTAATAGTCTTGTTCTTTTAAGCGAAGTATTTAATACATCCATCGATAATTTAATCAAAGGAGATGTTGAAATTATGAAAGAACAAATAAGAGAGGAAGACAAAAGAAAATTTGAAAAGTTAAGTCAAGTATATGGCATATTATTTTTTGCTATGATAGTTACACTTATTCCATTGGCAAAATTTTTGGGATACGTAGGGATGATTATTTGGGGCGTGCTTATGTTGATTACGTTATATGTTGCTTTCAAGGTTGAAAAGAAGAAAAAACAATTTGATATTCAAACTTATGGAGAAATTATAGCATTTACAGAAGGAACAAAACTTGATGAAATAGCAAAAGCAAGAGAAGAGGGGAAAAGACCTTATCAAAAAGTTCTACTTTTTTTTGGAACAGCTATTTTAACATTTTTAATTGCAATTGTATTAAATATGTTATTTAATTAAATTAAGATATATAAGATATAGCTTTTAAATGATGATTGACAAATGGTATTTAATGGGGGATAAAAATATGCTAAAGAATAAAAAAAGAGTATTTCCAAAAGGTTATGCTTCAGGGAAATATGCAGTGGGAACAAAATGTTTTTCTGTTGTTGATAAAGATAGAAAAGAAATTTTGGGTGATGGAAATGAAAAAAGAAAAATTGCAATAAGAATGTATTATCCTGTTGATAAAGAAAATGTAGTAAGAAAAAAATATGCAGCTATTTTTTCAGAGAAAAAAAGGTAGCAGTTAAAAGAGCATTTCATATAAAAAAGGTTTATGAGGCAATGAATTATGCTGAATATTATGAGGGGGTTCCTATTTCACAGGATAAAAAGTTCCCGCTTATTATGTTTAGTATGGGTTACAATTCTTATATAGAATCTAATTCATTTCTACTATGTGCGCTTGCAAGTTCAGGCTATATTGTTGCATCTGTAGGACATGCATATGAAGCGGTTGAAAATGATTATGAGGATGGCAGTAGTGATTTGTATGACAAGAGAATTAATAGAATGATGTATACAAGTATGATTGGTGCTATTTTAAGTCAAAATAAACTTCTCAAAAAGAAAGTTGGGTACGAGGAAGCATTAGAGCAATTTGAAGCATTTCAAAATAAGTATACTCCATACATTAAGGGAAGAGTTCATGAGTGGCAAAAAGATATTGAAAAGGCTTTGGAAGAGGTGAAATTTAGATATCTAGATAATATTGATTTTAGGCATGGAGTTGGAGCCTCTGGTCATTCTCTTGGTGGTTGTCTTGCATACTATCTGTGTCTGTATAATGATGAATTTTGTTGTGGAATAAACATTGATGGTGGTTTATTTGGTGATTACCCAGAAAAAATCATGGAAAAACCATTTTGTCAAATTAGTTGTAAAGAGAATATAAATGTAGAAACAAGACCATTTTTGGGAACAAATGCGGATACATATCATGTTGTTTTTGATGATATGAAGCATATTGGATTTACGGATGCAAAGTTCTATATACCATTTAAAGCACTTTCAGGAAAGCTTGATTCGGAAGAAATGTTTAGGCATCTAGTATATTGTCATATTACATTTTTTGATAAATATCTTAAGGGGATGGATATCTTCTTTGATGGCTTGCCTTCTGATAAAGTAAAATACAAGAAAATTTACAGTAGATAGAAATAAGGGTGAATTACAATATTTAGGGAAAATGTACTAGGGGAGAATATGAGAATTAATATAGTTATAAAACAATTAGGCAAGAAAAGAAAGATAAATCAAAAAGAATTTATAATAAATAATTCGCCAAGGAATGTAGAAGAGTTGATTAGAGAATCAGTTATTACTTGTGTTAATACATATAATAGTCCTAAAGAGGAAAAAACATTAGATAATTTTCAAATTGAAGAAATGAAGAAAATTGCTGCAAAGGATTTGAAACACAGCGAGATTGTAAATCATGATGATCCTGTATTTGTAAAGTTTATTTTTAATTACCACAAATTTAGCTAAGAAATTAATAATTAAGTATTTGTAGAAGTTTAGAGGTAAGCTTTTAAAGGAGAAGCTTGTCCTTTTATATTTATAAGCTTAGTAAACAATTGAGGACAAACTTAAAAATTATAAATGTATTGACAATGTCAACCAATTAGTCTAAACTAACTTATATAATGATAATGATTATCAATCTAATTTAATCTCAGGAGGAAAATGTATGAGTGTAGTAATAGTTGGTGGGCACGATAGAATGGTGCATCAATATAAAAAAATATGTAAGGAATTAAAATGTAAGGCAAAAGTATTTACTCAAATGCCTGGAAATTTTGCAAATCAAATAGGAAATCCTGATCTTGTTATTCTTTTTACTAACACAGTTTCACATAAAATGGTTAAATGTGCAGTTAATGAAGCTGAAAGAAAAAATGCTAATATAGTACGTTGCCATACAAGTAGTAGTAATGCTTTAAATGAAATTTTATGTGCTGAATGTAATAAATGTAAAAAAATTAATTAAAATGAAAAAAAGGATTATCTCTTTATAATAAAAAACTGTTATAGATGTTATTGACATTTAACTATGGTTAGAATATACTAATAGTAGTAAATGAAAATAAATATCAATATCAAAAATAAATATGAAAGAAGATGATTATTATGCCTTTAACAATGGTGGAAACTGGAAAACCTAATACAATTAAAAAAGTAGGCGGCAAAGGTGATGCTAAGAGATTTTTAGAAAATCTTGGCTTCGTATCTGGCAGCATAGTTACAGTGATATCTGTTATGAATGGCAATATGATTGTAAATATTAAGGATTCAAGAGTTGCAATTGGAGAAGACATGGCTAGAAAAATAATAGTTTAATTTATTTTAAGGAGGAATATTAAATGACATTAAAAGAAATACCTTGTGGTAGCACTGTAAAAGTTGTTAAAATTACAGGAGTAGGACCTGTAAAAAGACGTATTATGGATATGGGAATTACAAAAGGTGTAGATGTTTTTGTAAGAAAAGTAGCACCCCTTGGAGATCCTATTCAAGTTACAGTGAGAGGATATGAACTATCTCTTAGAAAAGCAGATGCAGAAATGATTGAAGTAAAATAATTTTTGTGTTTTGGTTAGATTAATCTAATTTTGGATAGTTCTAACAAAAAGATGTTAGAAGAAACAAATTGTGGAAGGGGATTTAAAATGTCAATAAAAATAGCACTTGCAGGTAACCCAAACTGCGGTAAGACAACACTGTTTAATGCATTAACAGGTTCAAATCAATTTGTAGGTAACTGGCCTGGTGTAACAGTAGAAAAGAAAGAAGGTAAACTTAAAGGATACAAGGATGTTGTAATTGTAGATTTACCTGGTGTATATTCTTTGTCACCATATACATTAGAAGAAGTGGTAGCAAGAAATTATTTAATAAATGAAAAACCAGATGCAATTTTAAATATAATAGATGGTACAAACTTAGAAAGAAACCTTTATTTATCTACTCAACTTATGGAACTTGGTATTCCTGTAGTAATGGCAGTAAATATGACTGATATTCTAGAAAAGAATGGCGATAAAATAAACATTGAAAATTTAAGTAAAAGTTTAGGATGCCAGGCAGTAGAAATATCAGCATTAAAGGGAAAAGGAATAGAAGAAGCTTCAAAGCTCGCAGTTGAGGTAGCAAAAGGAAAGAAACAACTTATAGTTCATGAATTCCAAAAAGATGTGGAAAATGTTATTTCTAGTGTTCAAAATAAAATAGGTAATGATGTTTCAGAAGAGCAAAAGAGATTCTTTGCAATTAAACTTATTGAACAAGATGATAAAATTAAAGAAATGATGAAAAGTGTTCCTGATGTAACGGAGGAAATTGAAGTACTTGAAGATAAATTTGATGATGATACTGAAAGTATTATTACAAATGAAAGATATACTTACATAGCTTCTGTTATAAGTAAGTGTATTAAAAAGAATAACAAGAAGGAAAAATTATCATTATCAGACAAAATTGATAAAGTTGTTACTAATAGATGGTTAGCACTTCCTATATTTGCGGTAATAATGTTCTTAGTTTATTATGTATCAGTTACTACAGTTGGTGGCTGGGCTACTGACTGGGCTAATGATGGTGTCTTTGGAGATGGTTGGCACTTATTTGGAATAGGTTCATCTGCTTATGAAGATGATAATGCAGTATATGAAGAAAACCAACAAAAAATAGATGGATTTATAGAAGCTGCTACTAATGAAGGTGTAGATACAGAAGAACTTACAGAAATGATGGCAGATGAAGAAGCTTTAGAAATGGAAGAACCAGATCCTGCTGATTATGGAGTTTGGGTTCCTGGCGTACCAGTTTTAATTGAAGATGGACTTGATGCAATTGAATGTGCAGATTGGCTTAAAGGTCTTATACTTGATGGTATAGTAGCTGGAGTTGGTGCTGTTCTTGGATTCGTACCACAAATGCTTGTGTTATTTATATTCCTTGCGTTCTTAGAATCTTGCGGATATATGGCTCGTGTTGCTTTTATAATGGATAGAATATTTAGAAAGTTTGGCCTTTCAGGTAAATCATTTATACCAATGTTAATTGGTAGTGGTTGTGGTGTTCCTGGTATAATGGCATCAAGAACCATTGAAAATGACCGTGATAGAAAAATGACAATAATGACAACTACTTTTATTCCATGTGGAGCTAAACTTCCAATTATAGCTCTTATAGCAGGTGCTTTGTTTGATGGAGCATGGTGGGTAGCACCAAGTGCTTATTTAGTCGGAATAGCAGCTATAGTTTGCTCAGGCATTATACTTAAGAAAACTAAAATGTTTAGTGGCGAACCAGCACCATTTGTTATGGAACTTCCACAATATCATATGCCAACAATATCTAATGTACTTAGAAGCATGTGGGAAAGAGGATGGTCATTTATTAAAAAGGCTGGAACAATAATTCTTCTTTCAACAATAATATTATGGTTCTTAATGAGCTTTGGTTGGGTTGATGGACAATTTACAATGCTTGATACAATGCAACTTGAAGATAGTATACTTGCTTCAATAGGTAATGGAATTGCTTGGATATTCACTCCTCTTGGTTGGGGTAACTGGAAATCAGCAGTGGCAGCAGTAACAGGTCTTATAGCAAAAGAAAATGTTGTAGGAACATTTGGTATTCTTTATGGATTTGCAGAAGTAGCAGAAAACGGAACAGAAATATGGGGAAGTCTTTCAAGTGCTATGACAGCAACTGCAGCATATTCATTCTTAGTATTCAACTTACTTTGTGCTCCATGCTTTGCAGCTATGGGTGCAATAAAGAGAGAAATGAATAATGTTAAATGGTTCTTCTTTGCTATAGGATATCAAACAGGTTTAGCTTATATAGTTTCATTATGTGTATATCAAATAGGAACATTTATAATAACAGGCACTTTTGGAATGGGACTTATAGTAGCAATTCTTTTAATAATAGGATTTATATATCTTTTATTTAGACCTTACAAAGAAAGTGAAACATTAGAAATAGATTTAAAAAAGGTAAATGCATAACATTAATTTGAAAATTTAATATTATTTAAGGGCTTGCATGTTATTAAAAATATGTGCAGGTCCTTTAAAAATATTATGAAAAAGATAGGAGGGGTAGAAATGGGTACATTAATTACAGGTGTAATTTTATTAATCATTGTGGGATTTATAATTCGCAGTATGGTTAAAAGTAAAAAAAGTGGTAAATCAATTCAATGTGGTTGCGATTGCAAGCATTGTTCAGGACATTGTCATTGATTACTAAAAATGACAATTTTAGGAGTAAAATTATTTGGTAAGCACTAGTAAAAGTATAATTGATTATCATGAAATAATTGAGTGTATTATGGGAGCTTTGGATGCAAAGGATGAATATACATCATGAAAGATATGATGGACTTGGATATCCAGATGGGTTAAGTGGCAATAATATTCCATTAGGCTCGAGGATAATTGCCATTTGTGATTCTATAGATGCTATGACATCTAGTAGAAGCTATAGAAAAGCCCCTTCTTTTGAATACTGCTACAATCAAATCAAACAAAATTTAGGTATTATGTATGATCCTGTTATTGGATTGTGTGTATTAGAAAATTGGGATGAAATTGTATGCGTTATTAAAAATTTTAATTTAGCTATTAATAAATTTTAATATTAATAAATTTCAAAAAATGGAGGAACACATTATGAAAAATTATTTAAAGAAAGTTGACAAGAAAAAAGCAGGTATTTTTGGACTAGGAGTACTTTTTGGAACTGCAGGTTTAAACAAGAGAATTAAATAGTGAATATAAAGAAAAAATTATAAACAGTGTTGTACTTAGATATAGTAGCAAGGCATTAATTCCATATAGTATACGTGCTATTATTACAATTATAAAATCAACTAAATACATATTCAAAGGATTAAAGTGTTTAGCTTAGGGGAAACATTAGAAGAATGGACCCATAAGAAATCAGTTGGAGATTTAGCAAAGAGCATGTCTTTAAATATTGAAAAAGTATGGGCTTATAGAGATGGACAAGAAGTTTTATTAAAATCATCAGAAGTAAAAATTGATGATAAAGTTATAATACATGCAGGTAATATAATACCTTTTGATGGAGTAATTATAAGTGGTGAAGCAATGGTAAATGAAGCTTCATTAACAGGAGAACCTTTATCAAGAAGAAAGTATATAGGTGGTTATGTATATGCAGGAACTGTAGTTGAAGAAGGGGAAATAGTAATTAAGGTTAGAGCAACTAAGGATTCAACTAAGTATGAAAAAATAGTAAAAATGATAGAAGATTCTCAAAAACTTAAATCTAACTTAGAAGGAAAGGCAGCATGTTTAGAGGAACATTTCCCACATTCTGTGGCTAAGGCTGTTGTTAAAGCTGCTAAGGATAAGAATTTAGAACATGAGGAAATGCATTCAAAGGTTAATTATATAGTTGCCCATGGAATATCATCATCTATAGCAGATAAAAAAGCAGTTATAGGAAGTTATCATTTTGTTTTTGAAGATGAGAAATGCTCATTTGATGAAGAATATAAGGAAAGATTTAAAAATCTTCCGGAAGAATATTCTCATTTATATCTTGCTATTAGTGATGGTGCTGCTATAGCAAGAGAAATTGCAGACGTAACAATAGAAGCAGATAACTTATTTGAAATAGTTACATTAAAATTAATTAGTAACAGTTTAATGAAGAGAGTTGATAGAAATTACAAGTTCATTGTTACATTTAATACTGCTTTAATTCTTCTTGGTGTAGCTGGAATATT
Source organism: Clostridiales bacterium (assembly GCA_012519155.1). GTDB lineage: Bacteria > Bacillota > Clostridia > Clostridiales > Clostridiaceae > Clostridium. Next base: position 15,584 of record JAAYQS010000053.1, on the reverse strand, counting down.
AACACCAACAGCATCAGCATTATTACATAATACATCAACAATAGGAATAGCAGTAAAGAATATGAATGGATTACTAAAAGGTTAATTAAAAATTTTAAATATTATGGAGGTGGGAAACCACCTCTATAATTATGTAATTACTAAGTTTTATAACTAATAATCGATAATGAAAATCATTGACAAATAATAATTGCAATATATAATGAAAATATAGTTGTAAATAAATATAGAAAGAGGATGATGTTGTGAAATTAGTAATAATAAGGCATGGAGAAAGTGAATGGAATAAAAAGAATCTTTTTACTGGCTGGAGCGATGTAGATTTATCAGATAAGGGAGTAGAAGAAGCAAAAAATGCTGGAAGAACTCTTAAAGAAAATAATTTCGATGATGACATTAGATGTAGCTCTTGGATAAAAAATAGGTTGTCACTATTTTCGTGGCAACCTATTTTTTTACATGCTTTTTTATTGCTTCAAAACTTTCTTTGCTTATAACGTGTTCAATTCTACAGGCATCTTCTGTTGCAATTTTCTCATTAACACCAAGTTTAATAAGCCACTGAGATAATAATCTATGTCTTTCATAAATCATTTCTGCAATAGATTTACCTGAATCTGTTAGATATATAAAACCAGAATCAGTAACTGTAATATGATTTTTTTCTCTAAGATGTTTCATAGCAACACTTACACTTGATTTTTTAAAATTAAGTTCATTAGCTATATCTACAGATCTAACTACAGGAAGCTTTTTGCTTAAAATAAGTATAGTTTCTAGATAATTTTCTGCTGATTCATTTGTTTTCAAAGAAAAACCTCCTTTTAAATAAGTTAAATTTCATTTATTATATCATCTAAGTCATTACTTTTCAAGAAAAAATTATATATATTGACACTTTTTGAATAAAATTGTATCATCAAGTTATATGAAACTAACTTGATGAGAAGTGTTTAAATCTATATTTTACTTTACTTGAAAAATGAGGCGAGATATAATAAAAAATAAAAATATAATGAAATGCAGGTATAACAATGGATTTAAAAGTAACAACTTTAATAGAAAATAACCAGGATAATGATAAAAGATTATTTTATGAACATGGATTATCTTTATATATAGAAGCTGATAATAAAAAAATATTATTTGATACAGGTCAAACTGGAGATTTTATAAAAAATGCCAGGCTTTTAAAGAAATCTTTAGATGATTTGGATTATGTTATTTTAAGTCATGGACATTATGACCATAGTGGTGGTGTTAAAAAATTATTGAATCATTTAAATAGAAACACAAAATTCATTATGGGAAAAGAGTACTTTTATCCTAAATATAAAAAAATAGAAAAGGATGAATATAAGTTTAATGGAAATTCTTTTGATGAAAACTATCTAATTAGTAGAGGCTTTTCTATAAAAAAAGAAGATAGTGATATTGAATTTTTAACTAAGAAAATAATACTATTTCATAATTTTAATACATTTACTAATTATGAAAAAATCAACAAAAAGTTTTTTATTAAAAAACAAAATGAATTTATACCAGATGACTTTAAAGATGAAATGGCTATGGGGATAATTACCAAAAAAGGTCTTGTAGTGATAGTAGGGTGTTCACATATTGGCATTATAAATATTTTAAAAAGTATAAAAGAGAGAATTAATATAAATATTTATGCTGTAATAGGTGGAACTCACATGATAGAAGCTGATGATATTACTATAGATAATACTATAAGTGATTTTAAAAAATTAAAAATAAATTCTATAGCAGTTTCACATTGTACTGGTGAAAAAGCTATAGAAAAAATAAAAGATATTTTTAGTGAAAATTTTGTTATAAATAATACTGGTAATATTATAAAAATATAAGATGAAGTGATGCTTTTATTGTTAAATTTAGATATTTTCATAAGGTTTAGGCCTATTGTATTTCTAAGATTACAATTTTTTTCAAATATTGAAATAAGATTTTCTATTTTTTCTGTTTCAAGTTTGTTATAATTAATTCTTTCTTTGTAATATTTGTCTAAAAAATCGAAATTTGTTTTTGATGAATTTGATGGCTTTTTACCGTAAGAAGAGTTCAAATATTTAATGGTTATTTTTTTAAATTTAATATTTCTTAAAATAGTACCTAGAATAAAGAAAACCGATAAAAATACAATTATTAAAAAAATTACAGTCATATAGTACTACCTCCTAATTTTTTTTTATTATATCATAAAATTCATATTTTTGTAAAAAAATATATTATTTTCAAGATAATTTGTAGTATAATTTATTTATAATAATTTATAAATAAAGGAGAAAAAAATGATTTATACTTTTGATGGAATAAAAAATGTGCGAGAACTTGGGAACATTGAAACTTTAAGTGGGCAACATGTAAAAAAAGATCTTTTATTTAGAACTGGAGAATTAGCTAAAGCAAGTGAAAGAGATATAGATTTAATTAAAAACAAATATAAAGTAAAGGCTTTTATAGATTTTAGAGATAAATCAGAATGTAAAATAAGAAAAGATATAAAAGTAGAAGGTATTTCATATTATAGTTTTCCAGCACTGCCACCTCTTAATATGCCTGAAGATCCAGTAGAAAGAAAAAAATTTATTGATGATTGGAATAAAAGGCCTAAAGAAGTATTTTTGAATTTATATAAAAATCTGGCTATTTCTATTGAAGCTAAAGAGGCCTATAGAAATTTTTTAAAGTATTATTATCATTAGATGGACAAGCTGTTTTATGGCATTGTACCCAAGGAAAAGATAGAACAGGAATTGCATCAATACTTCTTCTTACAGCTCTTGGAGTTTCACAAGAGGATGCAATAAATGAATACTTCTTAACTAATAAATTTATGGAAAAAGAATATAAAAAATTAAAAGAGAATGATGTTTCAGAAGAGCAACTTAAAATAATGAAAATTGTTTTATTTGTAAGACAGGAATGTATTGATTTATATTTAGCTGAAATAGACAAATTATATGGTTCTTTAGAAAATTATATTATAAATGAACTTGGTATTACAAGGGAAGAGATAATTAAGTTAAGACAATATTATTTAAAATAAATTTTATATTTCATTAAACTTTGTGAAAAACTTAAAAAAATTGAATTGCAAAAAAGCATTAAAGGAATAAAATAGTATTTTCCTCATTAGTCAGTATGGTAGCAGTAGCAAGAAAGAAGCAAAAAAAATAAGTTTTCAGAATATTCACATTTTAACCTAAAAAATAGTAACAAAAAATATATAAATGTGATATAATAAAAATATGGAAAATATAATAATAAAACAACACTAGGTTACAAACATTATCAACTATGTTGAAATATATTGGATACCTGGTGTTTTTTTATTTTATGTAATGTATAATATTATATAAAATTATTTTTGAGGCTAGAGAATGAAGGTTTTATATAAAGATGTAATTATTGAATTTGAAATAATATATAAAAAGAGAAAAACATTATGTATGGAAATTGATATAGAAGGCCATATTCGTGTTATTTCACCTATAGGTATTTCTAAGGAATATATAGAAAAAAGAGTAAAGGATAAAGCTCAGTGGATTATAAAAAAGCAAAAAGAAATGAAAAGCTTAGGTGAAAAGAAAATTACAAGAAGAATTTCAGATGGTGAAACTCTTATGTATTTAGGTATTGAATGTAAAATAAAGATTATATTTAAAATAGGACTTAAGAAAATTAATATTAAGTTTATAGAGGATAATGAAAGCTTTTTAATTATTACAGGTACATTAGATGAAAATAAAATTAAATTTGAAATTGAAAAGTGGTATAGACAAAAATCCTTAGAAAAGCTTATGGAAAGAGTAAAATATTATGAAAAGTATTTTGATAAAAGAATAAAATCTGTAAAAGTTAAAGAACAAAAAAGAAGGTGGGCTAGCTGTACATATGATAATAGAATATTATTTAATTGGAGAAATATTATGGCACCACCTAAAGTTTTTGATTATATTGTAATTCATGAAATGTGTCATATGGATTTTAAAGATCATTCAAAGAATTTTTGGAATAGGGTAGAGGAAATTATGCCGGATTATAAAAAGTATCATAATTGGCTTAAGGAAAATGGAATTATGATGGTTTTATATTAAAATTTGAACTATTTTTTAAAACATTGTAAATATATACATTATCTTGTTAGTAATTGTTAAAATTGTGATATTATAAAAGTAGAAAATTATGCATGTTTTAAAAACATTTAAAGGGGGATCCTTTATGGGCAATAATATAAATACACAAAATAATAACAATAAAAGAATAGGGGCAACTTTATTATTAGAAGAAATAAACAATGATAATAATTATGTAAAAACATTTTTAGGATTTCACGAAGGTTTTAAAAAGAATGTAATAGTTAAAGAACTTGAACATACTTTTTGGAATAAAAATGATATAAATAATAAATTATTGTTATTTAAATCATTAAAAAATAGTAATTTACCAGAGGTGTATGAAATTTTTGATGAATATAACAAGATATATATTGTTATGGAATATAAAAATGCTATTACACTTAAAGAACTTACTAATATACAAAAACAGTCTAATGAGCAGATTATAAAAATTATGTTGCAGATCTGTGATGCATTATCATATCTTTTAAGCAAAGAAATAATTCATAATTATTTAAATGAAGATAATATTTATATTGATATATCAAAAAAGGTGTTTATTACAGATTATGTGGTGCCTATGAATAACAACAAAATTTTAGATTTAGCAAATGAAGATTCTTTATCATTAAGAAAAGAATGTACTAAAATTGATATTGAAAATTTAGGCAAGATTTTATGCTTTTTATGTGAAGGTAAGGAGCAAATTAATAGTGTAGAAGGATTTAGTAGTAACACTAGTAGTGAATTTATACGAATTATAAGTAGAGCTTTAAATATTAACGGTTTTACAAGATATATATCAATAAAAGAATTTGAAAATAGTCTTAAGGATTATCTTGAAATAATAGAAAAGAAAAATGCGTTAAATGATACTAATAAAGAAGAAGATCAAGATAAGGAGACGGAATATTATGGAGATGATGAAGAAAAGAATTCATCTGTAAATACTAATTCCAAAAAGAAAGAGCATAAAAAATCAAGATTCTTTGAAGGGGCTTTTGTTATAGCAGTAGTAATTGTTATATGTACGCTTATAGGAAAAGCTGGTTATTTAAAGAAAAACAATTTGCCTATTGTTTCATCAGTAAAAAGTATGAAAAGTTCTAATGATGATTATCATCTAGAAAATACTGATCCAATAGAGACAGATAAGGATAACAATTCTTCAAATAGTAATATAGATATAGAAAGTGCTGAAATTTCAAAGGTTGACAATTTACAAACAGATACAAATGGTAAGGATGACAAAAATCCAAAGCTTATTAATCCAAATGCAACAAGTGGTAGTCTTTTTAATGGTACTGTTAATATAACTGTAACTGATTATGCAATTGATGAAGATAAATTAATGATAAAGCTTCATGTTCAAAATAATTATAAAAGTAAAGTTACTATTTCAAATGACAAATTACATATTATGAATGAAAAAAGGGAAATGTTTCTTATTAATAAGGATTTAATGGAAAAAAGACAACCAGATGAGAAAACAGTAGATATAATGTCTGAAAAAGATTTTACCTTTTATTTTGATTATAAACCTTCTGAGAATTTAACACTTTGCATTGAAGAAGTTTTATGTGATACTAATGAAGATAGAAATAAGTCATTAGAATTGAAAGTTAAATAATTAGAAATAAATAGGAAGTGACTCAGTTAAAAGAGTAACTTTTTTAGATAAAGTTTGAGAAAATATTGAAAATATATTTCGATATGATATAATACGGTTATAAATAACTTATTATATTATTTTGATAACTTTTTAAAAAGGAGAGACTTAAATGAAGAAAGTAAAAAGCAGCATAATTGCAACAATTATAACACTAATTATTGGTTTTATACTTAATTATATTACTCTTCCAGTTTGGAATTTAAGATCTAAAAGTGGTTGGGGCATAATGCTTATATTAATTGGCATATGGATTTTTTCTTTTATAAGTTCATATGTTTCAGGGGCAAGTGATATAAAAGATACAGCAATTAAAAATATTTTCAAGGTGGGAATTAGTGTATTTTTAATATCAGCTATAGTTTTTGGAATTGGTACATTACTTGGAGCTCAAATTTTCAATGCAAAATCATACTCAAGTCAAATATCGGTTGAAGAGGCAGATTTTTCAAAGGAAATTGAACCTTCTAATAAAATTACAGATATAGCTTTAATGGATACTGAAAGTGCTCAAATTATAGGTAATCGTACCCTTGGAACATTATCACAAATTGTTTCTCAATATGAAGTAAGTGAGGATTATACTCAAATTTGTTATAAAGGAAAACCTATGAAAGTAGCACCTCTTGAATATGCAGGGTTTTTTAAATGGTTTAATAATAGAAAAAGTGGTATTCCTGGATATGTAATGGTTGATCCAGTAAATAATAGTGCAGAATATATTGAATGTAGCAAACCTATTAAATATTCACCATCATCTTATTTTGGAAGTAATCTTCAAAGAAAGTTACGTTTTGATTATCCAACATCAATTATAGAAGATATAAGTTTTGAAGTAGATGAGGATGGAAATCCATATTGGATAGCATCAGTTAGTACACCAACTGTAGGGCTTTTTGGAGCAAGAAAAATAAAATCAGTAATTGTTTTAGATGCTTGTGATGGTACTTCTCAAAAATATGATTTAAATAATATACCAGATTGGATTGATAATGTATATAAGGGAGATTATATAACTGAAAGATATAATTGGTACGGAACATTATCAAATGGTTTTTTTAATAGTATAATATCGCAAAATGGATGTAAAAAAGTTACTGATGATTTTGGATATAAAGTAATAGATAATGATGTTTATGTTTATACAGGTGTTACATCACTTTTATCAGATCAATCTAATATTGGATTTATTATGGTAAACTGTAGAACAGGAGAATATAAATATTTTAATGTAAATGGTGCAGAAGAATTTTCAGCAATGGAAGCTGCAGAAGGTGAAGTTCAACAATATGGTTATAATGCAAGTTTCCCATCTCTTGTAAATGTAGAAGGAAATCCAACTTATATAATGGTTCTTAAGGATTCTAATAGTATTGTAAAAATGTATGCTATGGTTAACGTTGAGGATTATAACATAGTTGTTACAGCTAAGACTCAGGATGAAGTATTTAGTAAATATAAAAAAGCAATTGGAATTGTTGATAATACTGAATCATCTAGCAATGAAGCATTAGAAAAAGAAAATATAGATGAAGCAGATTTAGATTCACAATCTATTGTAGTTCAAAACATTCAGTATATTGTAAATGATGGAGAAACAACTGTTTATATAACAGATTCAAATTCAAAAGTATATAAATCTAAATTTGATGAATTCTTTATAACTACAAAAGTTGGAGATACTATAAATATTAAATATTCTAAGGATAATGAAAAAAATAATATAATAGAATTGTATTCTTTTAGTAAGTAAATTTAAGCCTTGATTAATTTAATCAAGGCTTAAATTGAATGTAATTTCAGATGTGATATAAAGTAAGGAGGCTAAAGGTAATGTATGGATACTATTAAAGATTTAATTAATAATCAAAAAAATTTTTTTGAGAACAATAAAACAAAAGATATTAATTTTAGAATAAAAAATTTAAAAAAATTAAAAAAGATAGTTAAAGATAATGAAGAAGAAATTTTAAATTCCTTAAAAGTTGATTTGGGAAAATCAGATTTTGAAGGATATACAAGTGAAATTGGTATGGTTTATGATGAAATTAATTATATGATAAAAAACTTAAAAAAACTAAGTAAACCTAAAAAGGTAAGAACTTCAATAGTTAATTTTAAATCTACTGGATATATATATAAAGAACCTTACGGCAGGGTACTTATAATGGCACCTTGGAATTATCCTATTAATCTTTCACTAGTTCCTCTAGCAGGTGCTATAGCTGCTGGTAATTGCGTAGTTTTAAAACCATCAGAATATTCTATAAATACATCTATGCTTTTAGAAAAACTTATATCAGATAATTTTAATAGTAACTATATAAAAGTTATTTTAGGAGACGCTAAAGTAAGTTCTGAAATTTTAGACTATAAATTTGATATGATATTTTTTACTGGTGGCACATCTATTGGAAAAATTGTTATGAATAAAGCTTCAAAATATCTAACTCCAGTAGTATTAGAACTTGGAGGTAAAAGTCCATGTATTGTAGATGAAACTGCTAAAATTTCCCTTGCAGCAAAAAGAATAATATGGGGAAAAGGGCTAAATGCAGGACAAACATGTGTAGCGCCAGATTATATATATGTTCATAGAAGTATAAAAGATAATTTAATAAAGGAATTAATAAAAAATATAGAAATTATGTATGGTAATGAATCTGAAAATTGCAATTATATGCCTAAAATTATAAATGAAAAACATTATAATAGAATTTTAAATTTAATTGATAAGGATAAAATAGTTTATGGTGGCAGCTATAATACAAAGGAAGAAAAAATATCCTTAACTATTTTAGATAATGTAAATTTTAAAGATAAGGTAATGGAGGAAGAAATCTTTGGACCAATAATACCAATTATTACTTTTGATTCTTTAGATGAAGTAATAAAAAATGTCAATGAAAGACCAAGACCGTTGGCTTTGTATTTATTTACAACATCTAAGGAATCTGAAAATGAAATTCTAACTAATATATCCTTTGGAGGAGGATGCATAAATGATACAATAATTCATCTTGCTAATTCTAACCTTCCATTTGGTGGTGTAGGGGATAGTGGCATAGGAAGCTATCATGGTAGTAAAAGTTTTGATGTATTTTCTCATAGTAAAAGTATTTTGAAGAAAAGCAATTTAATAGATATTCCTATGAGATATCCTCCATATAATAAAAGCCTTAATTTAATAAGGAAAATATTAAAATAGTTAATATAAAATTATAAATAAATTCATATTAAAAATAGTATAATAGTAAGGTAAAAGGGGGGATAAAAATGAAATTAAAAAAACTATTGGTATTACTTACTATAACCATATTTTCCTTTTCAATACTAACTCCAACACAAGGAGCTAGTGCAACTGAAATAACTAAATTATTAAATATGGCTTTTAGTTTTCTAGGGGTTCCCTATGAGTGGGGAGGAAATGGACCTAATTCTTTTGATTGCTCTGGTTTTACTTCTTATGTATATAAAAATTCTTTGGGAGCAGATATTGGAAGAACTACATATGACCAGATTAATTCAGGAAGTGATGTTACAAATAGTGAGCTTCAACCAGGTGATTTAATACTTCCTAGTACTGGACATGTTCAATTATATATTGGCAATAACAAAGTAATTCATGCACCACAAACAGGTGAAGTTGTTAAAGTTGCTGATGTGTGGAATATTTACAGCGCAAGAAGGATTATAAGTTCCTCTCCAATGGAATCTGTAATATTTGATTATAAATATTATGCAGACACATATCCAGATTTAAAAGTTTTATATGGCTATGATTACGGAAGTCTTTATGGACATTACATAACTTGTGGTATAAGGGAAGGAAGAAAACCTTCAAAAATATTTGATCCTGTATATTATTTAAATGTAAACGAAGATCTAAAAAATTCTTTTGGCAATAATTATGAAGCTGCATATAATCATTTTGCAACTTGTGGTTATAAGGAAAATAGAAATGCTTCAGAAGAATTTAATATAACAGATTATAGAAATGATCATCCGGAAATGGACTCTATGGACAACCTTAATATGTACAAAATGATAATTAGGTCAACATCAAGTATAGAAGGAATAATATTTGATTATAAATACTATGCAGATACATATCCGGATTTGAAGGATACATATGGTTATGATTATGAAAAACTTTATAATCATTATATAACTTGTGGCATAAAGGAAGGTAGAAGTCCATCAAAAATATTTGATCCAATATATTATTTAAATACAAATGCAGATGTAAAAGCATATTATGGAAATGATTATGAAGCTGCATATAAACACTTCATATCTGAAGGATATAAAGAAAATAGACCATCATCTGAAAATTGTAATATAAGAGAATTTAAAGAAGCAAATAGTGATAAATTAATTGGTAAGGATGATCTTTATGCTTATGAAATGTATAAGGAAAGCTTAAATGTTAAAAAATATACTGTAAAGTTTTATGATTTGTATGGAAATGAAATATCAGAAATTCAAAATGTAATAGAAGGAGAAAGGGTTATAGCTCCTAATGTGCCTGAGTTAGAAGGTTATGATTTTGTAAAATGGGACAAAGACTTTAATAGTATTACTAGCAATTTAAATGTATATGCAATGTACAAAAAGAAACAATATAAGCCCGCTACAGTAACACCAGGAACAGATACTCCTGCTACTTCATCTCCAAGTACAGAATTACCAGAAAAAGAACCAGAATTATTTAAATTTAATGGTGCTGATGATACAAATAGTAATAGTGGTAATGTAAATAATGGTAATAATTCAGAAGACAATAAAAATAATAATAACATTGGAAATAGTGGCAGTAATGAAAACTTAGGAAATAGAGAAGATAACACTAGTAATGGTAGCAATAATGAAAATAAACCAAGTCATAATGAAAATCCTCCTGATACATACGATTATAATAATGTAATAGCTATAACTTTATTAATGTTTGGATCAGCCATTGTATTTATGAGAAAAAGAAAATTAAATTAAAAAAATTAGCGTGCTTATTAAATTTAAGCACGCTAATTTTTTAATTAATCTTATTAAGTATGTTTGGTATTATATTAAGTATTTCTTCTGCATTATAATTTTGAATAAATTTATCAAGAGAATTTATATCGTCTTTTAAATTATCAGAAATAGCATATTTTTTTATATTTTTCATTAAATTCTCTGCTGTATCTAAATCAAAATTATCAATTGCATTAAAAATATTGTTAAGATCTTTTTTAAGAATATTATTTTTTATTAATTCTTTTGGAGCATCTTCTCTTGGGTTTAAAAAAGGTTTTAATAGGGATATATATTTTCTATATATTTGCAAAAGAAAAGGAGTTTCAGAATGTATTTTTGCAATATTACAATCATTTCCGGCCTTTTCTAGTTCTAATGCTATTTGAGAAAGCATAGTAGCACCTATAAGTTTTGAAGAACTTTTTAATGCATGAACATATGTAGTATAATCTTTTATGTTTTCTTCTTTTTCAAGTTTTTCAATTAAATTTGCTTTATCTTCTATAGTATTGTAAAAGATATTTAGCATTTCAAGAAAAGATTCATTAGAATTATTAAATTTCATAGCTTCATAAACATTTATTCCAGGAATTGAAATAAGCTCTTTTTCTGCAGAAGTATTATTAACAGATATATCTTCATTAGCAACTTCTTTAATGAAATTTTTTGGTAAGTATTTCAAAATCATTTTATCAAGAGTATTAGGATCTATTGGTTTAGATATATAGTTATCAAAACCTTCCTTTAAATACATTTCTTTTGCTCCAGATATGGCATTAGCTGTTAAAACTATCATTGGAGTATCGTTATTTAAATTGTTATTCATAGTTTTTAATTTCTTTATTGTTTCTATTCCATCCATTTCTGGCATCATATGATCTAAAAATATAATGTGGTATTTATTTGTAGTAACATATTTTAAACACTCAAAACCACTTGAAGCAGTAGTAATTTGTATTTTACTTGATTTTAAAAGTTGCTTTATTACAAGCCTGTTCATATCATTGTCGTCAACTACTAGAATTTTAGCATCAGGTGCTATATATGAAACTGTTTTTTTAGGCCCACTATTAGCAGAGTTAATATTTATATTATTTATAGGAGTTTTGTCTACTATTTTTTGATTTAATGAAAAGTAAAAGGTTGAACCTTTTCCATAAATACTTTTTACATTTAAAGTACTATTCATCATTTTTAACAATTTTTCAGTAATAGCAAGACCTAAACCTGTTCCTTCTATGTTTCGTGTTTTTCTTAAATCAACTCTTGTAAAGCTTTCAAAAAGCTCTGAAATAGCCTCTTCTTTTATTCCTATGCCTGTATCAGTAACAGAAAAATTAATATTTATATTATCATTATTAATTGAAGCTATATTAATATCTAAAATTACATGACCGTTATTTGTATATTTTATTGCATTTGTTAATATATTTACGAGTATTTGTTTAATTCTTATGTCATCGCCTAAAAGTGTACAAGGAATATTTTTATCAATATTAAAAATAAGTTCTAATGATTTTTTTTCGGCTCTATTACTTATCATATTATATATATCTGTAATAAGATTTTTAAATGCATATTGTACATTAACTAATTCCATTTTGCCTGATTCAATTTTAGAGAAATCAAGTATTTCATTAATTAATGCAAGAAGAGTAGTACCTGCAGAATTAATGTGATTGCCATAATTTAAAATGTTTTGTTCTTTAGCTTCCCTTAAAATCATTTCATTCATACCAAGTATTGTATTAATAGGTGTTCTTATTTCATGAGACATATTAGCTAAAAAGCGGCTTTTAGCTTTATTGGCATTGTTAGCTATTTCAATTGTTTTAATAAGTTCTAATCTAGCACTATAAAGTTTTTCAGAATCATATAGTTGATCAAGCATTATGGATAAGGCATTTAATTTGCTATGGTCAATAAGGCTAGTATTTGATATCCCTGTATTTTCTATGGAAGTAAATGCTAAAAATATACTTTGAAGAACATTATTTTTTAATGTTGGAACTGCAATAAAAGTAACTGCATTATTTTTGTCAATTACATCAGGAACAAATTCAAAAGTAAAAAATTTTTTGTCTGTTCTTTTTAAAGTAATGGAATTTGTATTTCTGTAGAAGTATTTTACTATTTCAATTAGCTTATTATTACTTAATATTAGGCTATCATTAACATAATAAGCAGATATATATTTATTGCTATTTAATTTGCATCTTTGTTTAAAAAAATCATAGTCATTTTTATTATCACTAATAGTTATGTAAGCCATATTTTTTGTATTTAAATAATTGCTTATAAGTTCCATAGAATTTTTAAAAGCTATATCATAAGTATCTTGAATTGTATTAATAGTTTTACTCCATAAGCTTATATATGAAAAATCATTTAAGTAATTTGCAAGCTGAGTTTCTAAACGCTTTGTTTTTAATAGTGCTTTTATGTCTGTTTCATCAATACCTTTAAGGCTAAAATCGTATTCAGGTTTAATATATTCTGTTGAATTTAGTAAGCTTTCCATTCTCTTTTTCAAATTAATTAAATTATTATTTACGCAAAATTTAATGCATGTTTTTATGCTGTTTTTTGCAGTTTTGGTTTTACCAAGTTTTGTATATACTTTATATACTGCCTCTGCTAAAATAGGTAACATAAATACTTTTTGACCATTTTCATTTTTATAATATATATAAGCCTTTTCAATGTCATTAGCACATGAATCAAGCTTTTCATCATTTAAATTAATTAAACTTTTAGTTATGTGATATAAAAACATAGAATCATTTCTAGCTATAAGTGATTTGCCAGAAAGGAGATCCTTTTCATTATTAAGTGCAAAGGAAAGCAAATGTTCAAAGTTATTTAAAATTATAGAAGCTTTGTAGTTTGAACCTGATTTATAATAACAATATGCATTCATAACATATATTTTTGATAAATCACACATACTAAGATCAAAGCAATTAAGAAGCTGCATTTCTTCAAATACAATATTTAAATATCTAATTGCAAAATTATATTCCTCTGAACAAATACAATTAGTTGCCATATTATAAAAGGCAAGAAGTAGTTCCATGGTATTTGTATCAGTAGACATATCTTGCTTTATATCACCCTTAATGATGCTTTTGTATAATTTGTTTACTAGTTCTAAGTTAGTTTTATGGGATAGGTCATAGTCTTCGTTCATAGTGTATTTGTACGCCATAAAAGAATACTTTGGTATTGAAAGTTCTTTGCCTAGCTCTTTTTGCATATTAATATCTTTTTGAAATAGATAATTATTAATTTTTGGTGCAGTAAAAAAAGTTGCTTTACGACCATAAGCTAAGTCTAAAAAGAATGTATTATTTAGTTTCCTTGCAATATTTACAGCTTTTTCTAGGTACACAAAATTCTTTTTTTGAGAAGATATTAACTTTATAGATTCATCATCACATTCAAAATTATATAAATACATATATATTAATGTATTAAAGTATTTATAATCATGAAGCTTTTTACATAAATTAATTTCGTCTTTTGTTATTTTTGATTTTCTTCTAGTAGCTTGATTTTTGTCATAACATAAATAAAAATAATATGCATAATCTGATTTAAATTCAAGCCAGGAGCTTTTGTGATTTTTTGCATAATTTAAACATTTTTCATAGTGTTCATAGGCAATATCTTGCTTGTTATTTATGTGATTTATTATACAGCGTAGATAATTGTACTTATAATAAATATAGGAATTTTCATCTGAATAACATTCTTTTAATTTTTCGCAAAGAAAGTTTATGTAGTAGTAGTCTTTTTTATGAGTTCTTATTAAATTGCTACTATATTTTATGTAAGTGTTAACAACAATCATTTTCTCTAAAACAAGTGCAAGATTCTTTTTACTTATTTTATTTAAATTTTTATTAGAAGATAATTCTTTATAAATGTTATCTAAATAAAAACTTGCCTGATCTATAGCAAGCATATTTATTAAATTATTAATATGAAAAAGAGCATTTGATATAGTTTCATCTGATATAGGAAGTTTTTTATGATAAACAGTATTTATATCATAATTTGGAGAAGGCATAAAGGTTAATGCAAGATCATTTTTTTCAGCATTAGTTAATAATTCATGCCAATTTTCCTTATTATAAGCTGGTATTTTAGCATTTTCCATGCTATAAATTATTAAAGTGAAATTTTTAATTGGATGTTTACTGTTTTTTAAAATTATGCTATTAATAAGATTAATAGTAGAAGTTGCAGCAAAATGAATACTGTCAAGAACTATGTTTAATTTTATATCTTTAGTAATAAATTTTATTATATTTATAATTGATTCAATAAAGCGCTCCTGTTCATATATAATTTCTCCTAAAATGAAATGTTCTTTTCTTTCTGATATGCCAGTTTCAAAAAATTTAGCTATAGTCTTTTTTTGCATTTCATAAACATTACAAAGACATGTGAAGTCATAAGCATTAACTTTCTTAGAGTATTTTTCTATATAAATATTTCGTAAAAAATCCATAAAAGGGCAATAGGGACTTTGAATATTTTCATTAAATTTATAGTATTTATAATTAAAATTATTAAATTCTTTTATATTTTCCTTAAGTGTTTTTTCATCAAGTATATTATTGCAATTTGAACGTAGAAAAATAATTTCATCTGTATTTAAATACTTGTATATAAATTCTTCTGATTTTTTATATTCACTCATTATTATCATCTCCTAAAGCACATAAAGGTTTATTTATATAATTATC
>JAAYQS010000052.1 GCA_012519155.1 Clostridiales bacterium | reverse complement strand
TTAAGTATAGTGGGGGTGCTTATTATGAAAATGTGCATTGTATTTACTGGAATAATCTAAAATTTTATAGTAAAGGAGATTTAAAATATGGTTATTCCAGATGGTAATAAAATTTATCCAAGAACAAATGATAAAGAGATAGTGTATTTAAAAAATGTTATAAAAAATCATAGCATACAGGTGGGTGATTTTACTATCTATAATGATTATGTAAATGATCCTGTGGATTTTGAAAAAAATAATGTATTGTACCATTACCCAATTAATAAAGATAAGCTTATTATAGGAAAGTTTTGTTCTATTGCATGTGGTGCAAAATTTATAATGAACAGTGCAAATCACTCATTGAACTCATTATCTACTTATACTTTCCCATTATTTACAGAAGAGTGGGGATGTGACTTACAAGTAAGTGAAGCATGGGATAATAAAGGTGATATTATAATAGGAAATGATGTATGGATAGGATATAATGCTGTTATCTTATCAGGAGTTAAGATAGGTGATGGAGCAATAATAGGTGCAAAGGCAGTAGTTACAAAGGATGTAGAGCCTTATAGCATAGTAGGTGGTGTTCCAGCAAGAGAAATTAGAAAAAGATTTGATAATGAAACAATAGAAAAACTTATAAAGTTAAAATGGTGGAACTTAAGTAATGAAAAAATAGCTCAAGTTATTCCTTTTATTCAGCATAATGATATAGAAAATTTAATTAAGATATGTAATAATTAAATAAGAATGATAGATATACATTAATAGATATATTGTTTATTAATGTATGTCTTTTTTTGTCTTAATTTTATGTGAATAAATTAATTATTATATGAAAAATAATTGAATTTGTGGTATAATTTATATAATTTTTTTAAGGATGTGTATTTTAATGAAGGATGAATTTAATTCAGATTATTGTAGTGTAAAATATATAAAAGAAGATAATATTGTATTTTTAAAGTGGAAAAAGTTTGCTTGTTTTGATAATTATAGGCAGCCCACATGGTTTGCATATGAACTACTTAATAATTATAAGAATAGTAATTATATAGTAGATGCAAGAAATGGGTTTGAAGATGATAAAGCAGATGTTAAATGGGGCTTTGAAAAACTTCTTCCTGCAATGGCTAAAACAGATTGCAAGTGTGTGGTGTTTATACTAAATGAAGTAAATGAAATAGAAGAAGAAATGGATCTTTGGACTAAGGAGTTTATAAAATATTTTAAAGTAATAAAAGTTACATCTTATGATGAAGCTCTTAAGAAAGTAAAGGAAATTTAAATGAAAATATTAATGGTTAACATACCATTTAGTGGACATACTAATCCTACATTAGTATTGGCAAGAGAATTAGTAAGCAGGGGCCATGAAGTTTCATATATATTAAATAATGAATGGAAAGATAAAATAGAAGAAACAGGAGCAAAATTTATTCCCTATATAAATCATAATGATTATGAATTGAAATTTAAAAATGGACATCCTACTAATGTATTAAATGCATGTAAAGTATGGAGATATGCTTATAATACTATTATTTCTGTAGGGAAAGAGTATGATGTAATAGTGTATGAATTTTTCACCTTTACAGCACTTGCAGCTGCCAAAAAATTGGGTATTAAAGCTGTAAGACAATTTAGTACATTTGCATTAAATGATAATAATATTAATTCTATATTAGTTAGTGAAAATAAAGAAATTAATTTGTTAAAAAATAAATTTTTATTAAAAATGTTGACTAAAGTAGTATGTGGAAAAATTAAAATTTGTACACATAATATACTTACTGAAATATCAAATTCTCTAGTAGATTATAATATAGTTTATACATCAAAAGAATTTCAGATAAATAATGAAGAATTTGATAATGATAGATATTGTTTTGTTGGACCAGCTATTATAAAAAGAAAAAGTGATATAAAGATACCTTATGATGATATGAAAAATTTAATTATATATATTTCATTAGGTACACTTCAAAATGAAAATATGACTTTTTACAAAAAGTGTATAGAAGCCTTTAGGGATAGTGATTTTTCAGTAATAATGTCAATTGGCAAGAAAATAGATATTAAAGAATTAGGAGAAATCCCTGCTAATTTCTATGTTTATAACTTTGTACCACAGCTTGAGGTACTTGAAAGATCACAAATATTTATAACTCATGGTGGAATGAATAGTGTAAATGAGGGATTATATTATCACAATAAATGTTTAGTAATTCCAATGGATGTAGATCAATTTGCAGTGGCTAATAGAGTAGAAGAGCTTAAGCTTGGGTATAAATTATTAAAAGATAATATTTCATGTGATATATTGAAAAAAAGTGTATCTAAACTATTAGAAGATGATTATGTTAGTAAAAGTGTTGAAAAAATAAGTGAAACATTGCATAATTCTGGAGGAGTTACAAAAGCAGCAGAGTACATTGAACAAAATATTTGATTATAAAGATAGAAGCATAGATTATGGTAAGCTATGCTTCAAAATTTCTGTCGAATTCTTCATCTAGTACTATAATTTCATTTAATGATTTTTTGTAGGATATTATTAAATCTTTAGCCTTTTTAATTCTTTTTTTATAAATTTCTAGTAGCATATTATTACTAACAAGGCAATCTGGGTTAGGTTTATAATTTATTATAAGTCCATGCATATCATCATATTTGCCTGCAATAGTTAGTAATGAATATATAATATTACGTTTTATTTTTGATGGTGCAACTAAGGCGTTTAAGAAAAATTTCATTGATTTTAATGTAGATTGAATTTCATCACATGAAATATTGTTAAAAAATTGATGTATTACATTGGCATTATGTTTATTTGGATTAATGTGTTTTGTTAATTTTGTTTTTATAGGATTTAAGTTATCCATAACAAGTAAAAGTCTATCAAATTCTGCTTCAATTTCTGAATGACTTATATTTTTTTGTGATGTTTCTTTATTTATATAATTATGTGAAGAACAATCTAGTGTAAAGTGACATATAAAACCATAAATATATGATATTGATGCATTTTTTATTTTTTCATCATTAATTGAATTTATAATATTAATTGAATTTTCAAAAAAATTTTTTGCTTTATTTTCATGTAAAAGAGTTCCTAAGTTATTAATTTTATTTTTATTAAGTGGTTTAGAATAAAATAAAATATCAGGTCCATGCAAACCAATATTATATAACTCAATATTCTCATTAATTATTTTTTGAATCTCACTTGGTAAAATATTTAATACATCTTTACCAAATCTATAATGTGCATATGTTGTGGGCATTATTTATTCTCCTATTTTTTAATTTACATTACTATTATATCAAATATATGTAAAAATAATCACATATATATATTAAAATAAAGTATAATATATATATGATTAAAAGGAGACATGATACATTAAATATGTAATGCTAAGAACTACTGTGTACAAGCTTAAGGTAAAAGTTTTAACAGGGAAAGTTAGGATGAAGAAAAATGATTAATAAAAAAGTAATATCTAAAAAAGTATTATTAATTGCTATTATTTTTGCTAGCATTTTTGCTTCTTCGGGTTCATCTAGTTTTATATATGATATATTTGCTGACGCTATTGAAACAACATATGAAAGCGATATAGTTAGGGGTTTAGGATTTAACAAATTAAATATAAAAAATAATGCAGATGAAATAAAAGAAGATAAGTATTTAAAAATAGTTCAATATAGTTTTCAATTATTTTTAATTTTATATATAAACGGTTTATAACATATTTTTATCACTTGTTTTATATAAATGGAGAACATTGTCTAATTTCCTTAAAGGTTAGAATGGATAATTGATTTTATATTAAAATTTATTTTTAATATAAAGGAGTGATTTATATGATTAAACAAGATTATCTGCTTAGAATGATTAATCAATTAATTGAGGGGATGTTAAGGTGTTTATTTAAAATTAAAAAAGATGATAATGAGGAAGTTATATATAAAAATTCTGAAGACGAAGAAAACTATAAAAAGTATAATGTTTATGGCTTAGCAGAGCCTTTTTTAAAAATGATGTAACATACAAGGGGCTGTCGCACTAAAAAAATAGTGCGGCGCCTTTTTTGTATTTAGAAAACCCCGCGTTAGACGTGGGGTTCAGTAAAGCTTATAGCTATGGTACATAATAGAAAAACTCCTTCTGATATAATATAAATGCGGTCTGGCAACTGCATAAAAAAATCAGAAGGA
>JAAYQS010000051.1 GCA_012519155.1 Clostridiales bacterium | reverse complement strand
CTAGTCGGGAATTTACGACTGTGGAGTATCATATCAAATGCAAGTAGTTTTTATAACAAAAGCAGATACATTGAAACAGTAAAATTCTTAAAATGTTTATATTTGATTACATTTTAAGTAGCAGATGATTGTAATGAAAGATGATATAAGTGTTATGATTAATGATGTACTATTGAACTGCAGAGTATGCGCAATAATAAAATATAAGGATAAATACCTTATGCATAAAAATATTAATGATGATTTTTGGATATGTGTAGGTGGCAGAATAAAGACTCTTGAAAATTCTAAAGATGCTCTTATAAGAGAATGTAAAGAAGAACTTGGAGTTGATCTTAAAAACATAAAATTCATAACTCTCATAGAAAATTTCTTTACATATGATAATAGAAAATTTCATGAATATAATTTTGTATATTATGGTGAAGCAGATTTTGAAAATGATAATGAATTTACAGGTCTTGATAATGATATGATATATAAATTCTTTACATTAGAAGAACTTAATAAACTAAATATAAAGCCAGAAGTTTTTAAAGGCAAATTTGATAGATTACAAGAAATAGATGCTATAACTAGTGAAAGTCAGGATTTATAGTAGAGGTGATATATATGAATATTAAGGAGGGCTTTGAAACATCTATTACATTTCCTAAAAAGAAGAATACTGCTTTAGAATTTGAAGATATAATAAAAAAACATAGCAAGGAAATTATTGAAGGGTATAATGTGAATATAGTAGATGATGAGATATATATTACTGAAAGAGTTTTTAATTTGCTATTTGTAAAGGAATAAATAATATGAATGTTGAATAACTCCAAAAGATAAGATGAAGAATCATCACTTTTATAAAAGTCTTGGATATGAGATAATAGGAGAAATGACAGAAGAACATGGAGTTCATTTGTCCATATTTTATAAAAAATTTAATGAGGTGTAATAATAAATGATACTAATAAAAAACGGAAGAGTAATAGACCCTAAAAATAAAATTGATGAAGTTTTAGACATTGTAATTAAAGATGACAAAATAATTAAAATTGGAAAAGTTAACAAGGAAGATGAATTTGAAAAAGTAATAAATGCCACTAATATGATTGTAGCACCAGGACTTATAGATGTTCATGTTCATTTTAGAGATCCAGGTTTTACATATAAGGAAGATATTTTTACAGGTTCAGAATCTGCTGCTAAAGGAGGATTTACATCTGTTGTATGTATGGCTAATACAAATCCTATAGTAGATAATGAAGAAACTTTAAAATATATTTTAGATAAGGCTAAGGAAACTAAAATAAATATATATCAAGCTGCTGCTATTTCAAAGGAATTTAAGGGAAAAGAACTTGTAGATATGAAAAAGCTAAAAGAACTTGGGGCAGTAGGATTTACTGATGATGGTATTCCACTTAGGGATGGAAAAATAGTTTTAGAAGCTATGGAAATGGCAAAAGAACTTGATGTGCCTTTAAGTTTTCATGAAGAAGATCCAAGCCTTATGGGAAAACCAGGAGTAAATGATGGAGAAATATCTAAAAAGCTTGGATTTAAAGGAGCCACAAGAGTTGCAGAAGATGCCCTTGTTGCAAGAGATTGTATGATTGCGTTAAATACAGGTGCAAAGGTAAGTATTCAGCATATAAGTTCTGGAAATTCAGTAGAAATGATAAGATTTATAAAATCTCTTGGAGCAAAAGTTTATGCAGAAGCTACTCCACATCATTTTTCTTTAACAGAAGAGGCTGTTTTAAAACATGGAACATTAGCAAAAATGAATCCTCCTCTTAGAACATTAGAAGATCAAAAAAAGATTATAGAAGGATTAAAAGATAATACAATAGAAATTATTGCAACTGATCATGCACCTCATTCTAAAGAAGAAAAAGAGAGAGAACTTTTAAAAGCTCCAAGTGGAATAATTGGTCTTGAAACTTCCCTTCCTTTAGGTGTTACAAATCTAGTTAAAAAAGGTCACTTATCTATGATGGAACTTTTAGAAAAAATGACTATAAACCCTGCTAAGCTTTATAATCTTGATGCAGGTTCATTAGAAGAAGGTAAAAAAGCTGATATAGTTATATTTGATGATAATAATGAATTTACAGTAACAAATGATTTTGCATCTAAAGCACAAAATACACCATTTGTAGGAACTAAGCTTTATGGAAAAGTTAAAGTTACTATAGCAAATGGTAAAATTGCATATGAAGAATAAAGCTTATTTATTGAAATTTATGTAATTGACAATTATATATTTTAATGATATTCTAATCTAAATGAAGTCCTTTAATTTGATGCAGTGACGTCAGTAAGGAAGAAAGTTAGATTATTATAGGTTAATTGCGCCTTCCTTACATATTAAGGAAGGCTTTTTATTTTATTAGTTAGGAGGTTCTTTTAATGAGTTCAATAATGGATAAACTTTATAAGAGAGTAGAAGAAAGAGGAGTTGTATGTGTAGGTCTTGATACTGCACTTGATTATATTCCAGCTTTCATAAAAGAAGGAAAATCAGATGAAGATGCAATATTTGAGTTTAATAAGGCAATTATAGATGAAACAGAAGATGTAGCAGCATGCTTTAAGGTACAAATAGCATATTATGAGGCCCTTGGAATAGCAGGTCTTATGGCTTATAAGAGAACTTTACAATATTTAAGAGAAAAAGATGCAATAATAATTGCAGATATAAAAAGAGGAGATATTGCAGCTACAGCAAAGCAATATGCAAAAGCTCACTTTGAAGGAGATTTTGAGGCGGATTTTATTACTCTTAGCCCTTACATGGGAATGGATAGTATAGAACCATATATGCCATATATCGAAAGTGGTAAAAAAGGAATATTTAGTCTTGTAAGAACATCAAATAAAGGTGCAGAAGATATAGAATATTTAGATACTATAGATAATAGTAAGGTATATAAAGTAGTTGGTGATAAGCTTATGGAAATGGGCAAAGACTTAGTTGCAGATTGCGGTTATCACCCACTTGGAGGAGTAATAGGATGTACTCATGCAGAAGAAGGAAAAGAACTTAGAGAAAGATTTAATAAAATGTTTTTCTTAATACCAGGTTATGGTGCACAAGGTGGAAAGGCTGAAACTGTAGCAATGTATTTAAATAATGGAAACGGTGGAGTAGTTAATTCATCAAGAGGAATTTTACTTGCATATAAGAAGGTAGGAAGATCTGAAGAAGACTTTGCAAAATGTGCAAGAGAAGAAGCAATAAGAATGAGGGATGAAATAAATAGTGCAGTTAAAAATAAATAGGAGGGATTTTTGTGAATTATAAAAAGTCAAAGGTACTTTATAATGAAAATGTAGTAGACAATATATATAAAATGATTTGTGAAGATACTAATGAAATAAAACCTGGTCAATTTTACATGCTTAAGTTAAATGGTCAAACTCTTCTTCCAAGACCAATTAGTATATGCGAGAAAGATAATAATAAAATTACTTTTTTATATGCTGTAGTTGGAAAAGGTACAGAGGAATATTCAAAGCTTAAAGAAGGAGATTACATAAATTTAACTGGGCCTCTTGGAAATGGATTTGATTTGAGCAAGGATTTAGGTAAAGTTGCTATAGTTTGTGGTGGTATAGGAACTGCACCTATGGTTGAAGTTTCAAAAAAACTTAGAGAGAAAAATAAAAATGGAATTATAGATGTTTATGCAGGCTTTAGAGATGAAATATACTTAAAAGAAGAACTTTTAAAATATGCAGATTCAGTTAATGTAACAACTAATACAGGAAAATATGGTCATAAGGGATTTGTTACAGATATATTAAAGCCAGAAAAATATGACACAGTTTTATGTTGTGGTCCTGAAATAATGATGAAAAAAGTTATTGAAATGTGCAAAGAAAAGAATGTAAAGATATATGTTTCTATGGAGAAACATATGGCATGTGGAGTAGGTGCTTGCCTTGTATGTACATGCAAAACAAAAGATGGAAATAAGAGAACATGTAAAGATGGTCCAGTATTTGATGGATATTATGTCGAACTTTAATAAGGCGGAGGTGATTTTAATGTTAAAAGTAAATATAAATGGAGTGGAATTTAAAAATCCAGTTATAGCAGCCTCTGGAACCTTTGGTTTCGGATCTGAATACAATGAATTTTATGATACTGGAATTTTAGGAGGAATATCTTCAAAGGGGTTAACAATAAAACCTAAAGCTGGAAATGATGGACTTAGAGTTTTTGAAACACCTTCTGGTATGATGAATTCGGTAGGTCTTAATAATCCAGGAGTTGATAAATTTATTGAAGTTGAACTTCCAAAGATGGAAGCACTAAATACTAATATTTTAGCAAATGTAGGTGGTGGCTGTTATGAAGATTATGCAGAAGCTATTGAAAAGCTAAATGATACAAACGTTGATATAATAGAACTTAACATATCATGCCCTAATGTAAAATGTGGAGGAATGGCATACGGAATTAAAGCTGATGTTGCTCACGATTTTGTTAAGGAAATCAAAAAAATATGTAAAAAGCCTTTAATGGTCAAACTATCACCTAATGCAGAAAACATAGTTGATATGGCTTTAAAATGTCAGGAAGCAGGTGCTGATTCTTTATCACTTATAAATACCCTTAGTGGCATGGCAATAGATATTTACAAAAGAAAGCCTGTTTTTAACAATGTGTATGCAGGTCTTTCAGGTCCAGCGGTAAAGCCAGTAGCACTTAGAATGGTAAATCAAGTATCAAAGGCAGTAAGTATTCCAGTTATAGGTCTTGGAGGTATTTCATCAGGTAAAGATGCTATTGAATTTATGATGGCTGGTGCTAGTGCTGTTCAATTTGGTACAGTTAATTTCGCAAATCCAATGGCAGGAAAGGAAATTATAGAAGAAATGGAAGCCTTCTGCAAGGATCAAGGAATTAAAGATATTAATGAAATTGTAGGAATTGTTTAAAAATTAGGAGGATTTAATATGCAACAATATAAAAAAGATTTTATTGAATTTATGATTGAAAGTAATGTTTTAACTTTTGGAGATTTTGTAACAAAGAGTGGTAGAAAGACTCCTTTCTTTGTAAATACAGGTAACTATAAAACAGGAAGCCAGCTTAAAAAACTAGGTGAATTTTATGCAGCTGCTATAAAAGAAAATTTTAATGAAGATTTTAACATAGTATTTGGTCCAGCATATAAAGGTATTCCATTAAGTGTAACAGTTACTATGGCTCTTGCAGATAAGTATGGAATAGATGTAAGCTATTGTTCAAACAGAAAAGAAGTTAAGGATCATGGTGATACAGGAATACTTCTTGGAAGTAAAATAAAGGATGGAGATAAAATTCTTATAACAGAAGATGTTACAACATCAGGAAAATCAATATATGAAACTATGCCAATAATAAAAAGTCAAGGGAATGCAGATGTAGTTGGACTTGTAATATCAGTAAACAGAATGGAAAAAGGACAAGGAGAAAAATCTGCATTAGTAGAGCTTCAAGAAAAGTATGGATTTAAAGCTTGTGCAATAGTTACAATGGAAGAAGTTATTGACTATTTATATAATAAAGAAATAAATGGTAAAGTAATAATTAATGATGAAATAAAAGCAAGAATTGATGACTACTATAAAATATATGGCGCAAAATAATTTATAATTAATATTGTGAGAATTTAGCTTTGAAAATAATATTTCAAGGCTAAATTTTTTTGATAAAAAATGTTGCAAAAATTAATTAAATTAATATAATATTAAGTTATAATTTGATAATTTTATATATATTAAGTTAAAAAAACAAATGAAAAGCTATTTTCTATTTATAAAGATAAAGGGAACCTTTAAAAAATAAAGTGAAATAGATATTTTACTTAAAAAAATTAACTTTTTTACAAGAAATATTTACATTAATAAAAAAATAGTGTATATTTAAGAAAAAAATAAATAAAGAAACGGAGCGTGTGGTATGGATAATACAGTGAATTTAAATACTAATGCCAAGGGCATGTATGATCCACAATTTGAGCATGATAACTGTGGAATTGGTGCTATAGTAAATATTAAAGGTGCAAAGACGCACGAAACTGTAGCAAACGCATTAAAAATCGTTGAAAATTTAGAGCATAGAGCTGGCAAAGATGCCGAGGGTAAGACAGGAGACGGAGTTGGAATACTATTACAGATATCTCATAACTTTTTCTCAAAAGTTGTTAAACCACTCGGCATCTTTTTAGGTTCAGAAAGAGATTATGGAATAGGAATGTTCTTCTTCCCTCAAGATGAACTTAAAAGAAACCAAGCAAAAAAGATGTTTGAAATAATAGTAGAAAAAGAAGGATTAGAATTTTTAGGTTGGAGAGAAGTTCCAACTCATCCAGATGTATTAGGTAAAAAAGCAATAGATTGTATGCCTAACATAATGCAAGGTTTTATAAAGAGACCTAAAGATGTAAAGCAAGGTTTAGATTTTGATAGAAAATTATATGTTGCACGTAGAGTTTTTGAACAAAGTAATGATAATACATATGTTGTTTCACTATCTAGTCGTACAATTGTATATAAAGGAATGTTTTTAGTTGGGCAACTTAGATTGTTCTTTGAAGATCTTCAAGATGAAGATTATGAATCAGCAATAGCTATGGTTCACTCACGTTTCTCAACTAATACAAATCCTAGCTGGGAAAGAGCTCATCCAAATAGATTTATGGTTCATAATGGTGAAATTAATACAATTAGAGGTAATGCTGATAAAATGCTTGCTCGTGAAGAAAACATGTCATCAGTTTACTTGAAAAATGAAATGCATAAACTTATACCAGTAGTTGATCCTAATGGTTCAGATTCTGCAAGACTTGATAATACATTAGAATTCTTAGTTATGAGCGGTATGGAATTACCACTTGCAGTTATGATTACTATACCAGAACCATGGGAAAAAGATACTAACATAAGTAAGGCTAAGAGAGATTTTTATCAATACTATGCAACAATGATGGAACCATGGGATGGTCCTGCATCAATATTATTTAGTGATGGAGATATTATGGGAGCAATCTTAGACCGTAATGGACTTAGACCATCAAGATATTACATAACAGATGATGATACATTAATACTTTCATCAGAAGTTGGAGTACTTGATATAGATCCTGCTAAAATTGTTAAAAAGGATAGATTAAGACCAGGAAAAATGTTATTAGTTGATACTGTTAAAGGAAGACTAATAGACGATGAAGAAATTAAGGAAACTTATGCTAATAGACAGCCTTATGGTGAATGGCTTGACAGCAATTTAATAGAATTAAAAGATTTACCAATACCTAATAAGAAGGCAGAAGAATATACAGATGAAGAAAGAGCAAGATTATTAAAGGCATTTGGTTATTCTTATGAAGATTATAAGGATGCAATACTTCCAATGGCTAAAAATGGAGGAGAAGCAATTGCAGCTATGGGTATTGATACTCCACTTGCAGTACTTTCTAAAAAGCATCAGCCTTTATTTAATTACTTTAAGCAATTATTTGCTCAAGTTACAAATCCACCAATAGATGCTATTCGTGAAGAAATAGTTACATCTACTTCTGTTTATATTGGTGAAGATGGTAACTTGTTAGAGGAAAAAGCAGAAAACTGTAGAATGCTTAAGGTTCATAATCCAATACTTACAGATACTGACTTATTAAAAATTAAGTCAATGAATGTTGAAGGATTTAAAGTAAAGGAAATTCCTATAATTTACTATAAGAGTACATCACTTGAAAAGGCAATTGATCATGTATTCTTAGAAGTTGATAGAGCTAATGCTGATGGAGCAAATATAATAATATTAACTGATAGAGGAGTAGATGAAAACCATGTAGCAATACCATCACTTCTTGCAGTTTCAGCACTTCAACAACATCTTGTTAAAACTAAGAAAAGAACTTCAATGGCTTTAATTCTTGAAAGTGGTGAACCAAGAGATGTACATCATTTTGCTACATTGCTTGGATACGGTGCATGTGCTATTAACCCATATTTAGCACAAGAAACTATTAAAAAATTAATTGATGATAGATTACTTGATAAAGATTATTATGCAGCAGTTAATGATTATAATAAAGCAATACTTAGTGGTATAGTTAAAATAGCATCTAAGATGGGTATTTCAACTATCCAATCATATCAAGGATCACAAATATTTGAAGCAATTGGTATTAATCATGATGTAATTGATAAATACTTTACAAATACAGTAAGCAGAGTAGAAGGTATAAGCCTTAAGGATATAGCTAAGGGTGTAGATGAACTTCATTCACAAGCTTTTGATCCATTAGGTCTTAGAACAGACTTAAACCTTGAAAGTGTTGGAGCTCATAAAGAAAGAAGTGGTAAAGAAGAACATTTATATAATCCACAAACTATACATCTTCTTCAAAGATCTACTCAAACTGGAAATTATGAATTATTTAAGGAATATACAAAATTAATAAATAGTGAAACAAGCACTATGAATTTAAGAGGTTTACTTGACTTTAAGTATCCTAAGAAAGGTATTCCAATAGAACAAGTTGAAAGTGTTGATTCAATAGTTAAGAGATTTAAAACTGGAGCTATGTCATATGGATCAATTTCTAAGGAAGCTCATGAAACATTAGCAATAGCAATGAATACAATTCATGGTAAATCAAACAGTGGTGAAGGTGGAGAAGATCTTGAAAGATTATCAATAGGTAAAGATGGTCTTAACAGATGTTCTGCTATTAAGCAAATTGCATCAGGAAGATTTGGAGTTACATCTAAATATTTAACTAGTGCGCAAGAAATTCAAATAAAGATGGCACAAGGTGCAAAACCAGGAGAAGGTGGACATTTACCTGCTAAGAAGGTATATCCATGGATAGCAAAAACTAGACATTCAACTCCAGGTGTTTCATTAATTTCACCACCACCACATCATGATATATATTCAATAGAAGATTTAGCACAATTAATATATGATTGTAAAAATGCTAACAAGGATGCAAGAATATCAGTAAAACTTGTATCTGAATCAGGAGTAGGTACAGTTGCAGCAGGTGTTGCAAAAGCTGGTGCTCAAGTAATACTAGTATCAGGATATGATGGAGGTACAGGAGCAGCTCCAAGAAACTCTATTCATAATGCTGGACTTCCTTGGGAACTTGGAATAGCAGAAACTCATCAAACATTAATTCAAAATAACTTAAGAGATAGAGTTATTATTGAAACTGATGGTAAACTTATGAGTGGTAGAGATGTATTAGTAGCAGCACTTCTTGGTGCAGAAGAATTTGGTTTTGCTACAGCACCACTTGTTACAATGGGATGTGTAATGATGAGAGTTTGTAACTTAGATACATGCCCAGTTGGTATAGCTACTCAAAATCCAGAACTTAGAAAGAGATTTAGAGGTAAGCCAGAATATGTAATTAACTTTATGAAGTTTATTGCACAAGAACTTAGAGAATACATGGCTAAACTTGGAATTAAGACTGTTGATGAATTAGTTGGTAGAACTGATCTTTTAGTTCAAAAGACTGATGTACCAGTAGAAAGAGCTAAGAAGGTAGACTTATCAAGATTATTAAATGATCCTTATACAGGTTCTAAATATGCAGTTAAATATAATTCTAAAAATGTATTTGATTTTGAACTTGAAAAAACTGCAGATGAAAAAATACTTCTTAAAGAATTTAAGGATGCTCTTAAAAACAAACAAAAGAAAACAATTGAAGTTAATGTTAATAGCTTAAATCGTACATTTGGTACAATATTTGGAGCTGAAATAACTAAGAAATACTATAATACACTTGATGATGATACATTTAGAGTAATATGTCATGGTAGTGGAGGACAAAGTTTTGGAGCATTTATTCCTAAGGGATTAACTCTTGAACTTGTTGGAGATAGTAATGATTATTTTGGTAAGGGATTATCAGGCGGTAAGCTTATTGTATATCCTCAAAAAGAAGTTAAATTTAAACATGAAGATAATATTATAATAGGTAATGTTGCATTATATGGTGCTACAAGTGGTAAAGTATTTATAAACGGTGTAGCTGGTGAAAGATTCTGTGTAAGAAACTCTGGAGCAACAGCTGTTGTTGAAGGTGTTGGAGAACACGGATGTGAATATATGACTGGTGGAGTTGCTGTAATATTAGGTACTACTGGTAAGAACTTTGCAGCTGGTATGAGTGGTGGAGTTGCTTATGTTTTAGATGAAGACAGAGACTTATATATGAAACTTAATAAAGAACTTGTTGGATTTGAAACTGTAACTTCAAAATATGATGTTATGCAATTAAAAGAAATTATAGAAGAACATGTTGCTTGCACTGGTTCTGAAAAAGGTAAGAAGATACTTGATAACTTTAGTGAATACTTACCAAAATTCAAGAAGGTAATACCACATGATTACAAGCGTATGATACTTGCTACAGTTCAAATGGAAGAAAAAGGACTTAGCTCAGAACAAGCACAAATAGAAGCTTTTTATGCTAACACAAGAAAATAAGGGAGGATATTTAAAATGGGAAAACCAACCGGATTTTTAGAATATGATCGTGAAACTAGTAAGGCTGTAAAACCAGAAATTAGAATAATTAATTATAATGAATTTCATACACCACTTCCAAAAGAAAAGCAACAACTTCAAGCAGCTCGTTGTATGGATTGTGGAGTTCCATTTTGCCAAGCAGGAATTATGATAGGAGGAGCAGCATCAGGCTGTCCTCTACATAATCTAATTCCTGAATGGAATGACTTAATATTTGCAGGAAATTTAAAAGAAGCTTATAAGCGTCTTAAAAAGACAAATAATTTTCCTGAATTTACATCAAGAGTATGTCCTGCTCTTTGTGAAAAAGCATGTACTTGTAATTTAAATGGAGAAGCTGTATCAACAAAAGAAAATGAATATGAAATAATAGAAAATGCATATGAAAATGGATATGTTAAGCCAGAACCTCCAAAAGTTAGAACTGGTAAAAAAGTTGCTATAGTAGGATCAGGACCTTCAGGACTTGCAGCAGCAGATCAGCTTAACAGACGTGGTCATAGTGTAACTGTATTTGAAAGAGAAGATAGAATTGGTGGACTTTTAATGTATGGTATACCAAATATGAAACTTGAAAAGCAGTATATTGATAGAAAAGTTAAGATAATGGAAGAAGAAGGAGTTAAATTTTCTACAAATACAGATATAGGAACTTCATATAAAGCATCAAAACTTATGAAAGATTTTGATTGTGTTGTACTTGCATGTGGAGCTTCTAATCCAAGAGATATTAAAGCACCTGGAAGAGATGCTAAGGGAATACATTTTGCTGTTGATTTTTTAAAGTCTACAACAAAAAGTCTTTTAAATTCTGGTCTTGAAGATGGAAATTATATTTCTGCAAAGGGAAAGAATGTAATGGTAATTGGTGGTGGAGATACAGGTAATGACTGTGTTGGTACATCAATGAGACATGGTGCTAAATCTATTATTCAACTAGAAATGATGCCAAAACCACCAGAAGAAAGAGCAGAAAACAATCCATGGCCAGAATGGCCTAGAATCTTAAAAACAGATTATGGCCAGGAAGAAGCTATTGCAGTATTTGGTAAAGATCCAAGAGTATATCAAACTACTGTAAAAGAATTTATAAAAGATGACAAGGGAAATCTTTGTAAGGCTAAGCTAGTTAAACTTGATGCTAAAAAAGATGAAAAAACTGGAAGACTTAAAATGGTAGAAATTCCAGGATCAGAATATGAAATAGATGTTGACTTAGTTTTAATAGCTGCTGGATTCTTAGGAAGTCAAAGTTATGTAACAAAAGCATTTAATGTAGATGTTAATGAAAGAACTAATGTAAAAACTGCTCCTGGAAAATACGAAACTTCAGTAGAAAATGTATTTGCAGCTGGTGATATGCATAGAGGTCAATCTTTAGTTGTTTGGGCAATAAGAGAAGGTAGAGAAGTTGCAAGAGCTGTAGATGAAAAACTTATGGGATATTCAAATTTAGATTAATTTAAGTTATTTAAAAAAGGCTGTATTAAAAAACAGCCTTTTTTTAACTAATTCTAAAGTTTTCATTATTATTAATTAAATAGTCAGATTCTTTATTTAAGAAATAAAGAAGCTAAAGAAAAAGCAGAAGCAGAGCAATTAGATATGGAAGTTTATATATAGAAAATATATTTGATGATAAAAAATATAATTTAATATTTACTAAGGAATGTGGTGAGTATATTATTCCTTCTCGTTTTTTGCAAAGATTAAAAAGAAGGTGTAATTACTATAATATTAATAAAAATATTAGATGGCATGATTTACGACATACTAATGCAACATTATTAATAAAACAAGGTGTAAATATGAAGATAATTCAAGAAAGATTAGGGCATGCTCAATTTAGTACAACTGCAGATATTTATTCGCATGTTACACAAGATATGAATAGAGAAGCTACACAAAAACTTATGGAAATATTAAAATGAAAATTTTTGTGGGCAAAATGTGGGCAAAACTAAGAATGATTTTTACAAACCATTGAAAATAAAAGGTGCGAGATAAGCCGTAAGCGGGGTCATGTATTAAGCAATCATCTATCTAGACCTATTGTTACCAATAGGTTCAAGCGACACACCCGGAGACAGAGCGGGCAACTCCTTAAACGTCTCCCTATTCGGTCTTGCTTCAGGTGGGGTTTACATAGCCGTGAAGTCGCCATCACGCTGGTGAGCTCTTACCTCGCCTTTCCATCCTTACCTAAAAAATAGGCGGTATATTTCTGTTGCACTATCCTTCAAGTCGCCTTGACTGGACGTTATCCAGCACCCTGCCCTGTGAAGCCCCGACTTTCCTCCCCTAGTTCAAAGACTAGCAGCGATTGCATGTCTTACTCGCAAAGATTATGATAACATATTTAAATGTGTTTTACAATAATTTTTTTTGCTATTTTCATGTATGAAATTCTATTGAAAGTAAATTTATATCTAAAAATATGCTTTTTGTTAAATAAATAAAAAATTATATTTTTTTGTTGTAATATATAATCATAGTAAGCGATAATTCAAATGAGATACTAATATTCTTGTACAAATATTAGTACTAAAAAAGGAACTTATATAAATCTAGTGGTTGATTTATATAAGTTCCTTTTTTGTATTTTAATTTGTAGGAAATAATACATGTAAAATATTTACAAAAAGTTTTTAATATATTAAAATATATTTTGTAATAAGATAAAAATGAGGTGGCAAAAAGGTGGAGTTTCAGAATATAATGAGAGAAATATATTCAGGGTTAATAGGAGATTATTACAGGGATAGAGCATATCTTTTAAAAAACAAAGAAACTTATAAAAGCAATAAATTTTATTCACAAATTGAACCTAAAATTAATGAGCTATTAAAAAATATGGAACCTGTAAAAAAGAAAGCAATAAGAGAAGAAACAAAAGAAGAAAAAATTAAAAGAATTAATTCACTGTATGATGGTGCTATAAAATATTTTGATGAAAAAATATTTGAGAAAGCAAAAAAACAAATGGAATATATATTTAGCAAGTATAAGGAATTTTTTATTTTTGATAATAAATGTATAAAACTTAGTTTTGCAGATACAATAGAAATGTGGCTTTATATTGCTTATTACAAACCTTCTAGGGAAGTATATTTAACAGAAGTTGATAATAGTGATTTTTATAGAGTTTATGGAAAGATATTATTTGAATTAGAAAATTATAATGAAGCTATTAAAGCATTTAAATTGTCATTAAAATGGGATCCAGTAAATGTAGATGCTTTAATAAACATTAGTGAAGTTTATTATCAGTTAAAAGAGGAAGATGCTTTTTTAAAACATATAAAGTTAGCTTTAGAGTTTGCAACTTGTAAAGAAGATTTAGCTATATGTTATAAATATTTAGGAAATTATTATTTAGAAAAAGATCAATATGAATTATCTATATCCTTGTATTCTTTAAGTAATTCAATTGTATCTAATAGGAGCAAGGAAGAAGATCAAAAACTGCAAGATAGAATGAAATTCTTACAAAGAATTATTGGTAATAAATATAAAGGTAAAACTCAAAGTGAATTAGCTTTATTATTAAAAAATAATAAAATAAATTGTGGTCCAAGTAAAATAGTTGTTAATACCTTAAAAAATTTAATTAAGCAATCAGCTGTTAATGATGCACCTGAAATAGAAGAATATTGTACTGATAAATTAATTAGACTATTATCATATTAAAATATATAATAATATTTTAATTTAAATATACAAATAATATTTTAAAATAATTAAAAATGTGTTAAAATATCACTGAATTATTATTTAATAAATATTCATGTTGCCAGTTTATTTTATATTATATATAAAATAAAGATTGTACATTATGGGGGTTACTATCTTTAAAAAATATGCCTAGTGGCTTTTATAGCCACTTGGCATATTTTTTATTTTAGTTTAAATTCTTTTATTGTTTTTTTAAGTTTATTTGATTTGTTAATAAGTTCATGACCAATTTCGATATTATTTTTAGAATATTTAGCATTGTCGAAAGATATGCTTTATATCAATTATTTTGCTATAATAATAATGAATTTATAAAAATGGTGATAAAAATGAAAATAGCATTAGCACAATTGGATATTAAATGGGAAGATAAAAATTTTAACATAATAAAATGTGAAAAATTCATAAAAGAAGCTTCATATAAGGGATGTAGTATTATTATTTTTCCAGAAATGACTCTTACAGGATTTTCTATGAATACAAGTATCATAGGGGAGGATATAGATGGATTTACAGTAACATGTTTTAAAAAATTTGCTAAAGAAAATAAAATTGCAGTTTGCTTTGGTTATGTAAAAAATAATAACAGGAAAGCATTAAATGAGATGATTATTGTGGATAAAAATGGTTTGGTTGTTAGTAAATATGATAAAATTCATCCTTTTTCTTATGGTGAAGAAAGCAAATATTATGAAGGTGGCAAAAGCATATCTACATGTAACATAGATGAATTTAATATTGGAAGCTTTATTTGTTATGATTTAAGATTTCCAGAAGTTTTTCAAGCTAGTTCAAAAATTAATGAAATTATTTTTTTAATTGCTAATTGGCCTAAAGAAAGAATAGAAGCTTTTAATATACTTTTAAGAGCAAGGGCTATAGAAAATCAATGTTATATAGCTGCTGTAAATAGAGTAGGAGAATCAGATGGCTTAAATTACAATGGTTATTCACAAGTTGTAGATCCTCTTGGTAATGTTCTAATAAGTGAAAATAAATGTGAAAAACTCATTATGTGTGATATATTAAAAGAAAAGGTATTTAATGTAAGAAAAAAATTTTCTTTAAAAGAAGATAGAAGAGAAGAAATTTATAAAGAATTTTATTAAAATTTGGGAGGATATGTTATGGGTATTAATATGGGGAGTAGAATAGCACTTAATCAAATTGTTCAAAATGGTGAATTAATAATTAATTATAAAACAAATACAACAAAAAATTCATCAGTTGATTATTGTTTAATTGGGGTAGACTATAATAATAAGTTGGTAGCTGATGATTATTTTGTATTTTATAATAATGAATTTTCAAGAGAACAAGCATTTCAAAAGAAACATGATGAAAATGTTTTTGGATTAGATTTTAATATTTTACCTAAGAATATTTCTAAAATTGTTCTTACTGCAACATCATCTTCTATAATGGAAGATATAAATTCAATTGAAATGCAGTTATATAATAGTAATAATTATTATATTGATTCTCATTTTATTAACGGAAACAATCATATAGGTGTTAAGACAATAGTTATTGGAGAAATTAACAATATAAATGGTCAGTGGTTTATAGATTTTATAGATGCTAATTTTTTAGGTGGTATGAAGGAAATAGTAGAATTTTTTGCAGGAGAGGTAGAAGGACAAGAAAACAATACACATGCTCCTATGCAAAATCAAAATAATAGTGCAAATAATAATATAAAAAGTGAAAAAACTAATACAGTTTTAAATATGCAAAAGCAACAAAGAATAGAAAAGCTTGTACTTGAAAAGGCACCCCAATTATTAAATATGACTAAAACTGCAGCATTAGTATTAGAAAAGAAAAAAATAGCAGATATTCCTGCAAGAGTTGCTGTGGTCTTAGATTATTCTGGATCTATGAGTAGTATGTATAGAACGGGTTTAGTACAATCAGTATTAAATAGAATGCTTCCTATAGCTATGCAACTTGATGATAATGGAGAAATGGAAGTTTGGCTTTTTAATACGAAGGCTATAAGGTTAAAAGATATAAATCTTGATAACATAAATAATTACATAACTAATGAAAATATTTTAAAAAAGTATTCTTTAGGTGGTACATGCTATTCTCCTGTAATGAAAGATGTTGTTTCAAAATATACAAAAGAAGAACCATCTCCATATCCAGCTCTTGTTTTGTTTATAACTGATGGGGATAATTTTGATTCAGACAAGAGGGCAACTACTAAAATTATTAATAAATCAGCTACTATGCCTATTTTTTGGCAGTTT
>JAAYQS010000050.1 GCA_012519155.1 Clostridiales bacterium | reverse complement strand
TAAGTTACTTTTAATGTATAAGTTCCCGCGTCTGTTAAACCAGTTACAGCGATGTTCTGTTCACCTTGTGAAGCATTTAAATTTCCTCTTGAAGTGGCTGGATTTGTTAGCCAAGAGCCGACAGTACCTACATTTGGAATAGATGTATTTGTTTTAACTGTTACCTTAACATCACAAGTTGTTGCTCCTCTTGTTATTGTTCCAACTGAGATACCAGGAGTATCATAGAAGTGTAATGTTTGTGCTGGTGTCGTTACATCTGAATAATATCCATAACTGTTTACAGTTCTTATTAAATATTTGAATTGTTGAGAAACTGTTTGTTTCGGTATTACGTGGTTGTAATGAAGATAATCTGCTCCATTACTTGCTATATCTGCTAACTTTTGCCATCCGCCATTGTTATATGAAACATAAACTTCATATCTAATACTTTCTCCAAGTTTTCCGCTTCCTGAGTTCCAATGAACTCTACATACATTACTTCCATCTGGAATGAAATAACGGTTATTTGAGAAAGCCACTTTCTTATAAATTGGTGAATGATTTGTATCAGTTGATATATTTTGGTTTCTTGCTGGGTTTGGGGCAACTCTTAAATCAACTTGTACGACAGCAGCAACGGTGCTCTTTTTCGTACCATGTGTATTTTTTGAAAATAAACCCATGCTTAGTGTTCCAGTAAAATTATTAGACCTATACAGCTCGACCAGTTCATTGAATTTAATATATGGTTGATTTGAAGCTGGAGTTGCGTCCCCAGTTCTCCAAATTAATATTTTTTGTTTAGTGTCTGAAGTATAAGTCTGATTATATATTGTAATACTATCAGAATAGCAAGAGTAAGTAACCGCACTCTTGTCTGTGTTAGACCCTCCACGAAATCTAGCTTCAAATGATTTTGTATTAAAATTGATATTATTTGAGTATTCATAAATTGTACCCGCAGTTAACCTATTCTTTGTAAAAACTCCAGAGTATGTTTTACTACTCCAAGCCCCTTTTGTATCTTTAGCATCTACATAGAACTGAATAGTTCCACCTTCGTCCCAGCCATTTGTATTGTATGAGTGCGCTAAATCTGTTCCAAAATCTCTTTGAACATAACCTCCATTGTTTATACTTTCATTTAAGACATAGGTAAGTTGGTCTCCATCAGGGTCAGACCCAGCACTCCAAGTTATAAATAATGTTGTAATATTCTCTGGAACTATTCCAGCACTAAGAACTGGACTGTTTGCAGAGTTTCCATTTCTAACTATTATATTCGATGGAGGATTTGGAGGTCTGTTTGTTGCTCCTACTGTGAATGAACCTGTTACTGTTGAGTCCCAAGAGTCATCTCCATTATAACTATCTACTCCAAACCCAACTGTTATAGCTTTTGAAGAGGTTGTTCCTACATCAGTTGTAGCAGAATATTCAAAAGTTCTAAAACCATCATTTTTATTCCAACTTTCCGTTCCTTTTAACCTCATCCATCCAGACCAAGTTCCATTTATATTTGCTCTCCAATTTGCGGGATAACCATAATAACCAGAACTTATCTTTGCTTTTAAAGTTATCTTTATTGTTCTATTATTTACAGAACCTCCAGTTTGGTCTGCGTATAATTCATATTGTAAGTAGGGTGATTCTGTACCAACACTACCACTTCTAATTAAAGCCATCTATAATCTCTCCTTTTTCTCTAAATAGCATAAAAAGCAAATCCATCTGAAGTTGCTCTCATTTCTATATTATTCTTAGGAGAGGTTATACCTTTTTTTAAGTCAATTGACCCCTCTATAGATACGACAACATCACCAGTAGGTTTTTTAAACTTGTAGTCAAATGGTCTTTCTCCCGTGTTAGAGCCACTACTTTCAAATATTAGTCCTCCAGTATTTTTTTCATATCTAATATCATGAGAACCGCCATTTCCTCCAGAACTATTTAAAATATGATAGTCAGATTTTTGGTTATTCTCATAAATATAATTCATTACAATTGAACCTAATTTAGTCCTGCTTATGTTCTTTGTTTTTGTTGTAATTTGTTTTTGACTTTGTAAATATTCAAAATCTCTATCTTCATTTCTTCCAAAGTATAGGTCTGTATTTATTATGCTCTGAGTTGGAGAGAACTGAATGTATCTTGCTGAGTTTTTTCTCTCTCCTCTTCTTACAATAGATAAAGAAGGTAGGTCAAAGAATGCCTCCTCTTCATCAATATAAAAAGTATCTTTCCTTATGTGAACTTTGTAGTTGTCATAATCACCTGTAATACTTCCATTAAAAATTCCACTAAGAGCTTCTATGCTACCATCTTGATAGACTTTGAATGGAGCGTAATTTCTATTTTCATAGCTCCCTCCAGCCCAAAATCTTACAGCTTTATCTCCTTCGTCTTCATCTGTTATTCCAGCATTTGGAAGTTGAACTTTTCCTCTTACTTCTGCTTGATTTAAAATGGCATTACCATCTCTGCTTATTTGGTATCCCGTTTTATTTAATTTGCTAAAGTTATTTGAGCGAAGAGTACCATCTAATAATACATCTCCCTCTTGAGTTATCATAAGAGTGGCAATATCACTATTATCCTTTACAGTTAAGCCTTTTATCATAAGTTTATCTGCTGTTATTGAATCAGCCTTAATTGCTCCTCCATTGATAGAAACAATTTTTTCTCCTCCTGCTCCTCTAACTCCCCAATCCTCAATAGTGGATACAGAGGTATTGATTTCCTTTAAAACTTCGTCTACATCCTTATTCTTTATTGCTCCACCTAAAATGTTTATATTACCACTAATAGTAAGAAGTTCTTTATCAGCATCATATTTTAAACCTCCACCTTTTCCGATAGAGATTCCTCCCCAGTTAGACCCAACAAAGAAATTTCCATTTACATCTAATTTAAATCTAGGGTCATTCTTGTAATAACCAATCAGTCCAACTGTTTTATCTACTTCTCCTAAAACGTCTAGTCCCATAGCAACACCTGTTATTAAAGGCGTACTACCAGACCCTTCGTTCTTTCCTGCGAATATCTTAGGAGTAATTACCTTATTGTCTTTTATAACTGTTGCGGTTGAGTTCCAATCCATTATCCAATCTAATCCATCAGCAAACTTAGTTGAAACAATAGGTACAGTTTCACTATAAGGTTGTGCGTTTTCTTCTAGTTGAACCATTACCGTTACAAAAGAATTTCCACTTACATAAGCAGACTTAATAAGTGGAGTAAAAGTTGGCTCTGTGGATGAGCCACTTAAATTACCTCCACAGAACCAAGAGTATGAAAGTGGTGTTATTGGAACCCCATTTTTTAAAACTTCAACAGAAAAAGGAGAAGAAGTCTTAGGGTCGGGATTCGAGCCATCTGCGGCGTATGCTATACCCCTAACCCCTCCTTTTATTGATAGAGAGTATCCATCTCCATCTTCTACTACAGCCAATGTAATTTGACTTCTTGCTACTATTGACATCTATAATCATCTCCTCTATAATAATTCTACTACGCCTCTTTGCGTAATTACATTTTATTCTTCTATTTCTACTTTAGCAGCTGTTAAAAGTTCATCTTCCATTAGGTAAACTTCATCTTCAAATTCAGCAATTTCTTGTCTTATTGTAGAAATGTTCTTTCTATATAAATCTGTGTTTAATATGGTTCTGTTAACTCCACCATTGTTGTAGACTGAGAAATCATCTGGGTCTATTGTGATAGATGCTGATAATTGAACTACTGGTACCCCTTCTATTTCTATTGTTCC
Source organism: Clostridiales bacterium (assembly GCA_012519155.1). Taxonomy (GTDB): domain Bacteria; phylum Bacillota; class Clostridia; order Clostridiales; family Clostridiaceae; genus Clostridium. The sequence continues at coordinate 529 of JAAYQS010000050.1, read as the reverse complement.
TTGTAAGCTTCTGCTTTTAGTGATTTTTAACATAATCATTTCTCCTTTAAATTTAGTATTTATATGTAAAGAGTGCTGGGAGTAGCTCCAAATGCACTCTTATTGTTTAGTTAATATTAAACTTATGTTTATATAAACATTCTCCTATAATCATATAAACGTTATTTCATCATTAATTTCAATCTTTCGGTTAAATTATTATTTCTTGTAATTTGTAGTATAGTGTATTACTTCGCTTTATAATGTTTTTTAGGTAAAAAAGGATTGAAACGAATTCAATCCTTTAGTTCTCTATAAAAATTTCCTTTGGTTTATCTTCTTCACTTCTTACTATAATATCGGTGTTATCTTCACTAATGCTTTTTCTGATATAGTTTGCATAATCCATTGATTCAAACTTAATTACATAGTCTACAATCCCATCATCACCAACTATTTTAAAGTTATCATCATTTTTCTCAATTATAGAAACCTTTCTATCTAGTCCTATAGGAGTTAATAAAACAACATAGTTTTTAAATGATACATC
>JAAYQS010000049.1 GCA_012519155.1 Clostridiales bacterium | reverse complement strand
TACCTTTTTAATCGTAATTGTAATTATAATAATCTAATTATACACTAAGGAAATGTATTATAAATAATATTTTTTTTACAAATAAATAAAAAATATAAAAAAATGTGTTATAGTATTTATTGTAGAAAAAATCACAAAGGAGAATCTATTATAATGAAAAAATTAATCTTAGTTACATCACCACCTGCATGTGGAAAAACTTACATTTCTAAAGAATTATCTAAGAACTTGAAAAATATAGTATATTTAGATAAAGATACTCTTATATGCTTATCTAAACAAATATTCAAGGTAGCAAACGAAGAATACAATAGAAGTTCAGATTTCTTTGAAGAAAATATTAGAAATTATGAGTATGAAGCAATACTAAATTTAGCTATGGAAGCATTAGATTACAATGACAAAGTTCTTATTAATGCACCATTTACCAGAGAAATAAGAGATCCTTTTTTCATTGAAAAATTAAGAGATCAATTAAAAGAAAAAGATGCTAAATTAGTTGTTATATGGGTTGAAACTTCAAAAGAAGTTTGCAAACAAAGAATGATTGAAAGAGACTCCGATAGAGATACATGGAAACTTGAACATTGGGATGAATATATAGCAGGATGTAATTTTGAAGTTCCTACACTAATAGATGATCCAGCAAAAAAAGATGGATTGTTAATATTTAAAAATTCTTCTGATGAAGAATTCGAAAATTCTATGAAGGAAATAGTTGACATATTAGAGTCTTAAAATAAAAAAATGAAGCTAAATTATTTTTTTATTATAGCTTCATTTTTTTATTTTTATTAGTAATACTTATCTTTCACTTCTCTTGTAAAACCATAATCAATAATTTGTAATCTTCCATTTATTATTCCCCAACTAGTAACTTTAACTAAATCGCTAACTAAGAGATTATATTTGTACTTTATATTACGTATTAAAGATAATTTAGAAAACTCATTTTTACTATAAACATTAAAATATCTCCATACATAATCAATAGACTTTATCTTTTCAGCTTTTTCCATAACAACATATTTATAATTTGACATAGCAAATATAATATCTGCAAATATATCAAAATCATCATTATTTGAAATCTTGAATTCAGTTTTGTTTTGCTCTATTCCAGCTTTGTTTTTTGCTACCTTTATTACATATCCATTACTTAAATCAAATACTTCTCTACTAGAACCGGAGCCAATATATTTGTATTTTCCTCTTTGTAAATCATATATGATTTTATCTTTTATATCTTTATCAATTAATAAAGGCGTTTTATCCCAACCTTATAAATATAATATTAAAGTTTGCTACTTAACATAACTTTAATATATTTTATTATCTACAAACTTATAAGGTTACAAATTTTTTAATAAACAAAGAAATAAATTGCAAACCAATGAAGTATTGCTCCTAGCAAAACATAAAAATGCCACTTAAAATGATCATATTTTTTATCTCTTGCAAAAGGAATCATTCCCACTGTATATATAATTCCACCAACTAATATTAAAATAAGTAAATAAATATCATGCTTAAACCAACCAGGAAAAAACATAAGTCCACTCCATCCAATTACAAAGTATAATGTAAAATGTATAAAGCTAAATCTACCTGGTCCAAATATACATATTATAGTAATGCCAATTAGTATAAGAAACCATTGAACGCAAAAAAGTGTAATACCTAAAGTATTGCCCCAATAAACAAGATATAATGGAGCAAATGTACCTCCAATAAGCAAATATATAGAAGAATAATCAAATCTCCTCCATAATCTTTTTGCAGTAGATCCACTTTTAAAAGAATGATATAAGCAACTCATAAGCATTAAAAAAAACAAACTTATACCATAAAAGCATGATGCCATAACTTTAAGACCAGTGTCTGACTTAAGCAAAAGGAGTACCATTCCAGCAATGGCTAGCATTGCCCCTACGCCATGAGTTATTGCATTTCCTACTTCCTCTAAAATAGTTAATTTAGGTGGTTCATTTAATGCTCTAATTTCCTGTTTTCTCTTCTCTCTTTGAATTTCCTTTTCACTTTTATTACTACTCATATTATCTGCTACTTAAAATGTAATCAAATATAAACATTTTAAGAATTTTACTGTTTCAATGTATCTGCTTTTGTTATAAAAACTACTTGCATTTGATATGATACTCCACAGTCGTAAATTCCCGACTAGC
>JAAYQS010000048.1 GCA_012519155.1 Clostridiales bacterium | reverse complement strand
CTCTTTTACTTCGTTTAGTATTTGATTTTTAAATTCTTCTGAATAAGTTTTTCCTTTCATAAATTACCTCCAATAATTACTATATTTAGTATACCGTATACTAATATGCTTTGTCCAAATAATTATCTGGGCTTAAGAGTTATTAGTATCTTTGATTATTGTAAGTCCAACAATGTTAACCTTCTGATAAGTTATTCTAATAAAGGCTTAGTGTCTGTTGACAGGTTACATGAAATCGCTCAGGCATATTTCAAAAATGTTTCATTAACAAATATTGATTATAGTCATTCCACACAAGGAAAAGGATCGAATAAAATACAAGAAATATTATTATCTTGTAGTAATTAAAAAGCAAACCGCATTCATGGCCAATATAGATGGACAGAATGCGGTTTTATAGTTCTTAATTTATACTATTCGCGCACGTCTTAGGTGCCTCAATTTTTTACCCCCCTCTTGAAATTCTGGGTTCTATATACATTTTTTCCTGCTAAAATACAGGTACATAATCTTCAAAAAAGCCCTGAAACCCGCTTAAACTGGGGCTTTACGCGATAGCAAGCACACTGTTTCCACATGCTTAGTCTGAGGGAACATATCAACAGGTTGAACTTCCTTAACTTCATATTTTTTTTGTGACAATATTTTTAAGTCTCTTGCTAGTGTTGCAGGATCGCAAGAAACATAAACTATTTTTTTTATATTAGATTTAATTATAGAATCTAATAATTTTTTATCACAACCTTTTCTTGGAGGATCAACTACAATTACATCTGGAATTATCCCCTTATTTATAAGATCAGGAATTACTTCTTCTGATTTTCCTACAAAAAACTCAGCATTATTAACATTATTTATTTTTGCATTTTCTTTAGCATTTAAAATAGCCGGCTCTATTATTTCAATGCCATAAACTTCTTTAGATTTTTTTGATAAAAATAAACTTATAGTTCCTGTACCACAATAAGCATCTATTACTTTTTCATTGCCTGTAAGCTTTGCAAATTCTAATGCCTTATTGTATAAAACTTCAGTTTGAACTGGATTAACTTGAAAAAAAGAAAGTGGTGATATATTAAATTTGAAATCTCCTATGTAATCTTGTATTGTATCCTTTCCATAAACAGTTATACATTCATTTCCAAGAATTACATTGGTATTTTTATTATTAATATTTATTATTACACTTTTTAATCCTTTAATTTTCATCTTAAGTTCATCTATATATTCATCTATATAAGGAATATTTCTACATTCTGATACTAATACCACCATTATCTCACTTAAATCTTTAGAGCTTCTTATCATTAAATGCCTTAAAATTCCCTTTTCGTTATAAACACCATCTATTTTAAAAGTGGATATATTGTGTTTTATTATCCACTGTCTTGTTATATTACATATTTCATTTGCCACTCTATTTTGAATGATACATTCATCCATATCAATTATATTGTGACTACGATTTTCGAAAAAGCCAATTGACACTTTTCCCTTAACAATTCCTATAGGTAATTGAACTTTATTTCTATATTCAAAAGGATTTTCTTTCATTCCTATTGGATATTTGACTATATTATCATTAAGCCCTCCAATTCTTGAAATGCAATCCTTAACTCTTCTATATTTAAAATCTAATTGTGCATTATAATTCATATGTTGTAGTGTACAACCACCACATCTTTTACTTATTTTACATTTTGTATTTTCCCTGGAAGGACTTTTTACTATTATTTCTTCTATCTTTCCAAATGCATATTTATTATTAACTTTAATAATTTTTACTTTAACCTTTTCTCCTATTATAGCCCCCTTTATGAATATAGGATAATTTTCTATTTTAGCTACTCCTTCACCTTCATAACCTTCCGAAATTATATCCATAATATATTCTTCATTTTTTTTTACAAACTGTGAGTCTTTATTCATACTTCACCATTCCTATTATCTTTATTTATGATATTTATTATATCAATTAATAAGTATAATATAAATGGTTATTTAAATATCTAACTTTTTTTATTTGCTTTATAAAATTTAAAGTATATTAACTTAACCCGCTCTAATAGAGGCACAATCCAGTAACCTAAAATTATATAAATTTATTAGTGTTCTTTCTAAATAACTAAAATAAACTGTTAACTTCACAACTTTACTTGAATCATCCTTAATAAAATCCATTATATATCTATGCCTTTTAAGTTTATCTTCATTATTTATATCATTAATTATTTCTTTCTCTTTTATTAAATCTAATTTGTTTATTCTTACAGCTTGTCCATATTCTGAGAAAAATCCTCTATAAGTTCCTATACTTCTTTTTATAACATCTTCATGTAGATCCTTTATCTTTTCATCATTCCAGTAGTAACTATTTATCATTGCTTTCTGGAAAAATCTCATTTTACTACCTCCTAAATCAATTTCTAATCATTATTTCCATCTACATTTTAAATATATGATTATTTAAAACGCAATATGTATAATTTTTACAAAGAAAATAAGACAATGCAAATATTTTCATATTTGCATTGTCTCTCGAAGAATGGTTGCCACCTATTCCTATTTAAATTATTGCTTATTTTTAAGCTAATATACATTATATACTAAATTATATTTATATAAATATTAATTTTTTGTAAATAAAAAAGGCACTACATAGTAGCACCTTTTTATTATTTAAATTTAAAATTATTCTACTACAGAAACTTTCATTAAGTTAGTAGCACCAATCTTATCAACTGGAACACCAGCAGCGATTACAACAGTATCACCTTTCTTAACAAATCCTTCTTTTTCTGCTATTTGAACTGATTTTTCCATCATTTCATCTGTAGATTCCATCTTGTTTGCAACTAGTGGATATACACCCCATGAGAATGCAAGTGATCTAGCAACCTTATCACAAGGAGTTACAGCTACTATTGGGCATTCTGGTCTGCACTTAGATAATCTCTTTGCAGTTGCTCCACTTTGAGTTGAAGATATTATAGCAGTTGCTTCTAATTCTGCAGCAGCATTACAAGTTGCTCTTGAAATAACACCTGCAATTGCTGGAATGTGATGCTTAGCATTTGAAACAGCTACTTGATATTTTAATTGTGCTTCAGTCTTTTCAGCAATCTTAGCCATTGTTTGAACAGCTTCAACTGGATAATCACCATTAGCACTTTCTCCTGATAACATTATAGCATCAGTTCCATCAAATATAGCATTAGCTACATCTGATACTTCAGCTCTTGTTGGTCTTGGGTTTCTCATCATTGAATCAAGCATTTGAGTTGCAGTAACAACTATCTTACCAGCATTGTTACATTTTTCAATGATCATTTTTTGTACACCTGGTACATTTTCTATTGGAATTTCAACACCAAGATCTCCTCTAGCTACCATAATACCATCAGAAGCTTCAAGTATTGAATCTATGTTATCAACACCTTCTTGGTTTTCTATCTTAGAAATGATTAAGATGTTTTCTCCACCATTTTCATTTAATAATTTTCTTATTGCAAGTACGTCTTCAGCCTTTCTTATGAATGATGCAGCTACAGCAGTAACTCCCATTTCACATCCGAATTTTAAATCAGAAGCATCTTTTTCAGTTAATGCAGGTAATTTGATTGAAACGTTTGGTACATTAACACCTTTGTGAGTTCCAACAAATCCAGTGTTTGCAACTTCACACTTTATTGCATTTCCTTCAATTGATTTAACAGTTAATCCTACTAAACCATCATCTATAAGAATAGTGTTTCCTGGTTTAACATCTTTAGCAAGACCTTCATATGTAACAGAACACTTAGTTGTGTCACCTACTACATCTCCACCAGCATATACTGTAAATTCAGTTCCCTTTTGTAATTCAACTTTCTTAGGTTCAAATTTACCTGTTCTTATTTCTGGTCCCTTAGTATCTAATACAAGAGCTATTTCCTTGTTTAATTTTTTTGCAACTTTCTTAACAAGTTCCATTCTTCCACGATGTTCTTCATGATCACCATGTGAGAAATTATGTCTTGAAGCATTCATACCAGCTTCAATAAACTTAGTTATTATCTCCTCAGTTTCACTTGCTGGACCTACTGTACAAATCATTTTTGTTTTTTTCATTTAAAAATACACTCCCTCTTTCAAAAAATAATTTTTCTCTATGTTAATTAGTTTTAGCAAAATCACTTACAATATATTAATAAATTAATGTATTGTAGCTATTAACTAAGATAAAACTGTAGCTAATTTATATAAATCTTCATCTATCTTTCTTGGCATTGCTAATGCTTCATCTATATCTTCATCTATTATTTTGTTATCTCTGATTCCTATAACTCTTGAAGTTTTTCCTTGTAATAAAACTTCTACTGCCTTAGCACCCATTCTTGATGCTAAAACTCTATCTGTTGCACTTGGGCTACCACCTCTTTGAATATGTCCTAGAATAGTAGCTCTTGTTTCAATTCCTGTAACTTCTTCTACTTCTTTAGCAAGTTCGTAAGCTCCTCCAACACCTTCAGCTAATATTATTAAGTTGTGCATCTTGCCATTTGCTTTTCCTTCAAGAATAGTTCTTATTAATGCTTCTTTGTCAAATTTTTCTTCTGGAACTATTACTGCTTCGGCACCACCAGCTATTCCTGCATATACAGCTATATCACCACAATTTCTTCCCATAACTTCTACTATTGAAACTCTTTCATGAGAAGTTGATGTATCTCTTATTTTGTTTATTGCATCATTTACTGTATTTAAAGCTGTGTCAAATCCTAATGTGAAATCTGTGTAAGCTAAATCATTATCAATTGTTCCTGGTAATCCAACTGTTTTAACTCCTAGTTTTGATAAAAGCTTGGCTCCCGTAAAAGATCCATCTCCTCCGATTACTACTAATGCATCAACGCCATAAGCTTTTAAAATTTTAGCAGCTCTTTTTCTTACTTCTTCTTGCTTAAATTCTTGGCATCTTGCAGTTCTAAGTATTGTTCCACCTCTTTGGATTATATCAGATACAGATGATCTGTCCATGTTAAATAATTCACCATTAATTAAGCCACTATATCCTCTACGTACACCCATTACTTCTAATCCATTTTGAAGTGCACTTCTTACAACAGCTCTAATGGCAGCATTCATTCCTGGAGCATCTCCACCACTTGTTAAAATAGCTATCTTTTTCATTTTTGTTCCTCCTTACACAACCACCGGGACTTATTAAGTCCCATATATATTAAATTAATCCACTTACTAGTTACCGATAATAATTGTACATAATATTTGACAATTTATCAATGATAAAATGCTAATTTTTATAAATAACTTATAAAAAAAAATAATTTTATTTCTTACACAAGTATATTATACCCCATAAATTAATAATTTATAGGGTAATTTTTATTTTTTATATATTTAATTCATAATTCTTATGTTATTTTCACCAAATTTCTCTTTTAATATATGGATAAATTCCTCATCTTCATTACACCATGCATCTCTAGAAAGTCTATAATTTTGCCTTTCTCGACTATCAAATAAATAAATAGGTGTATTTCCTTTATAATTTTTGACAGCATTCTTTATAATATTATTACACTCTCTTATGTATGATTTATCAGTAATTCTAATATATATTCTATTTGAACTTACCTTTTCTAACCCTTCTATACTTTCACACAAAAGCTTTGGCATTTCATCTTCTTTTATGCTTATTCTTCCCTTAATTCTAACTAAAGCATCCTCTTCTATTACATCTCTGTATCTATCTAAAACCTTTGGAAATACTATAACCTCTATTGTTCCTGACAAATCCTCTAATTGAACAAAAGCCATTATTGTATTATTTCTAGTAATCTTTTGTTTAACCTCAGTTAGTATTCCGCCTAAAATAACATTATCATTATCTTTTATAGGCATCTCTTGATCTTCAATAGAATTATTTAAATTCTCAATAAAAAGCTCATAGGATTTATTTATATTTTCTATTGTAGTTGTAGTTTGAACTTTAAGACTTTCTTTATAGTCATCTAATGGATGTCCTGAAATATATAATCCTGTCATTTCTTTTTCCATAAAAAGCAAACTTCTTTTATTAAATTCTTTTATATTGGGATATTGAATTTCAGGCAAATTAATATTAGAATCATCCAATGCAAATAGGCTTATTTGACCATCTATATTTCTTTTCTGATTACTATAAACACCATCCATAAGCTTTTCATAAACAGCTAAAAGTTTAGATCTAAATATATTAAATGAATCTAATGCACCTGCTTTTATTAAACTCTCGACAGCTCTTTTATTTACTGATGATAAATCAATCTTATCTACAAAATCAACAAGTGATTTAAATTTACCTTTCTTTTTTCTAGATTCCACTATACTAAGTACTACATTTACCCCTACATTCTTTATTGCTGCAAGTCCAAACCTTATGGTATCACCTTTTACTGTAAATTTAGAGTAACTTTCATTAATATCAGGAGGCAAAACTTGTATACCACATTTTTCTGCAAATTTAATATAATATGCTACCTTTTCACTTACCCCCATTGCTGAATTAAGCATAGCCGCAATCATTTCTACAGGGTAATATCTCATTAAATATGCAGTTTCATATCCAACTACTGCATATGCTGCTGCATGTGATTTATTAAATGCATATGATGCAAAGTCCATCATTGAATCAAATATCTTATTTCCAACTTCAGCACTAACACCATTACGAACACATCCCGGCACTTCGATAGTTTCATCTTCTTTTACAATACCATTAATAAAGTTATATCTCTCTTCTTCCATAACCTTATGTTTCTTTTTAGACATAGCTCTTCTAACCATGTCACTTCTGCCCATAGAATAACCTGCAAGCTTTCTTACAATTTCCATAACCTGCTCTTGGTATACCATGACTCCATATGTTACATCAAGTATGCTTTCTAGTTTTTCATCTAAATATTTAACATTATGAAAATCTCTTTTTCCATCTATGTATTTAGGTATTTCTGCCATTGGTCCTGGCCTGTAAAGTGATATTCCAGCTATAATATCTTCTAATGAATCAGGCTTAAGTTCTTTCATAAATGATGTCATTCCAGGTGATTCAAGTTGAAATACCCCTGTAGTTTTCCCTTCACCGATCATCTTATATACTTCTTTATCTGCCACATCAATTTTGTCTAAATCAATCTCTATGCCTCTATTTTTCTTTATCATATTTATAGCATCATTCATAACAGTTAATGTTCTAAGACCTAAGAAGTCCATTTTTAACAATCCAAGTTCCTCTAATGTTGTCATGCCAAATTGAGTTACTATCATTTCATCATTTTTTTGAAGTGGCACATAATCAACTAATGGTCTTGAAGTTATTACAAGTCCGGCTGCATGGGTTGATGAATGTCTTGGAAGCCCCTCTAGGTCTTTACTTATATCTATAAGATTTTTAACCCTATCTTCTGAATCATAAATTTTCTTAAGCTCTGGATTCATTTCAAGAGCCTTATCTATAGTTATACCAATCATTGTTGGAATCATTTTTGTAATTCTATCTACTTCAGCATAGCTATAGCTCATAGCTCTTCCAACATCTTTTATGCATGCTCTTGGAGCCATTGTTCCAAAAGTTATAATTTGAGAAACATTATCTTTGCCATATTTCTCCACAACATAATCTATAACTTCCTGTCTTCTTTCATAGCAAAAATCACTATCAATATCTGGCATACTAACTCTTTCTGGATTTAAAAATCTTTCAAATATCAAACTATATTTTATAGGATCAATTTTTGTAATACCTAAAGTATATGCAACTATTGAACCAGCTGCAGAACCTCTTCCAGGTCCTGTAGGTATACCTTTTTCTCTAGCAAATCTTATAAAGTCCCATACTATCAAAAAATAGTCAACATAGCCCATTTGTTTAATTATGCCAAGTTCATATTCAAGTCTGTCTACATACTCTTTTGCCTTTTCGCTATTAGATGAAACTTCTTTTATCTTGTCTTCATCATATTTGCTACCTCTAAGGTTCTTAAATTCTTCATATCGTTCTATAAGTCCTAAATAACAATGTTCTTTTAAATATTCATAAGGTTCTCTTCCGTCTGGCAACGGAAAGCTAGGAAGTTTTGACTCATGAAATTTATAATCATAATTGCACTCTTTTGCTATTTTCACTGTATTTTCTAGTGCTTCTGGCACATATGAAAACATATTATACATTTCATCAGCTGATTTCAAATAGAATTGATCAGAAGGATATCTTCTTCTATTTTTATCTTCAACTGTTTTTCCTGTTTGAATACACATTAAAATATCATGGGATTTAGAATCTTTTTTATTTATGTAATGAACATCATTAGTAGCAACTAATGGTATATTAAGCTCCTTTGAAAGCTTAATATTTACTTCATTAACCTTTTTTTGTTCTTCCATTCCATGATTTTGTATTTCAAGATAAAACCCTTCTTTAAATATATCTTTATAAAGAAGGGCAACATCCTTAGCTTTATCTATTTTATTTTTTAATATATTTTGCTGAACTTCTCCTGCAAGGCATGCACTAAGGGCAATTAAACCTTCACTATGGCTTTTTAAATATTCGTGATCGATTCTTGGCTTATAATAAAAACCCTCAATTGAAGCCTTAGAAACAATTTTCATTAAATTTTCATAGCCCTTTTCATTCTTTACAAGAAGAACTAAATGATGAGTAGAGTTTTCCTTATCTGGTTGTTTAATTTTCATTGATTTTGCAGCTACATATACTTCACATCCAAGTATAGGTTTAATTCCAGCTGCCTTTGCCTGTTTATAAAATTCAACACATCCATACATAACTCCATGATCTGTAATGGCAATTGAATCCATTCTAAGCTCTTTAGCCCTCTCAATAATTTTAGGTATTTTACCAGAACCATCAAGAAGACTATATTCTGTATGCAGATGTAAATGACAAAATTTATTTTCACTCATTGTTATCTCTTCTTCCTTTAGAAGTGCTCATTTCTAAGCTCTCCTGCTATCTTTTCAATTTTTCTAAGCCTATGGTTTACTCCTGATTTCCCAACTGGTGGATCAAGCATCTCTCCTAGTTCTTTTAATGATTCATCTGGATAATTAAGTCTAAGTTCTGCTATTTCTCTCAAATTTTTAGGCAATCTTTTTAATCCTATTTCAGATTGTATAAATTTAATGCTTTCAACTTGTCTTACTGCAGCATTAACTGTTTTTGATAAATTAGCAGTTTCACAATTTACAAGTCTATTTACATTATTTCTCATTTCCTTCATTATCCTTATATTCTCAAGTTCAAACAATGCTGAATGAGCTCCCATTATACTAAGAAGATCAGATATCTGTTCTGATTCTTTAATATAAATTATAAAAGAATTTTTTCTTTGAATTACTTTTGATCTTAAATTAAAGCTATTAATTAGATCTCTTAAATCCAAAGCATATTCTTCACTATGTGTTACAAATTCAAGATGATATGTTTTTTCTGGATTACTTATACTTCCACCACCTAAAAAAGCACCTCTTATATATGCTTTTTTATCAGCATCACTTTTTATCATGCTTTTTTCAATTCTATAATCAATACTCATTACTCCATCTATTTCTTTAAATATACCTGTATCTCTTAATATCTTTCTAACACCCATATCTTCATCAATAATTACCATATATATGTTATTCTTTTTTAACGAGTTGCTCTTCTTCATCATTAACTTTGAATGTATATTAAAAAATTCCTTAAGCAAGGTAAATATAACTCTTGCACTTGAAGGATTTTCTGTTGCTATTCTAAAAGATAATCCTTTACCACTAAAAGCAATAGTACCACTAACTTTCATTATGGCAGAAATTTCTGCAAGTGCTTCTGACTTAGATATATCACTATATCTTGCTATTTCACCTTTAACCTTGGATGAAAATGACATATTATTTTCTCCTTCTATTCTTTATTCTTAAAGTCTTCTTTTTCTAATTTTCTTTCTGCATTTTCACGATCTTTAATTCTTTGTGATAAATACATATATTCTATTATCTTCTTTCTTTCGTAAAGTAATTTCTTTTCCATTATTGTATTAATAATTAATCCTGCAAGTTTATCTGTATCATGCTTTACAAAACCATTATCAACTCTTACTAAATCTCCCAAAACAAGTTCTACATTCATATCATGAATTTTTTTCTTGTCAGCTTTAACCTGTATAGAATTTTCTTTTATATATTTTTCTTTTAAATCTTCAGATATCTCTTCTTTATTTGCAATTACACAGTCTACTATTTCTTTACCACCATATTTTTTAATTTCCCTTAAATGATCAGATACAGTAAAACCACCTGTTTCACCTGGTTGAGTCATTATATTGGAAATATAAATCTTATAAGCCTTACTTTTTCTAACAGCACTTCTAATTTTCTTTACCAATAAATTAGATATTACACTTGTGTAAAGACTACCTGGACCCATTACTATTGCATCAGCTTCTCTAATAGCCTCTACTGCTTCATCTAATGGTTCTGCATCTTCTGGTATTATAAATAATTTTTTTATTTTTGATTTTTGCTTAACAGCTTCTTCTGGTATCTCTGATTCACCATAAACCTTATTCCCATTTTCAAGTTCAGCCATAAGCTGCATATTATCAAGTGTTACTGGAATAACTTTACCTGTTACAGCAAGAACTGAACTCATCTTTTGAACAGCTTCCTCAAAATTTTCAGATATTCCAGCCATAGCAGCCAAAAACAAGTTACCAAAACTTTGATTTTTAAGTCTTCCGTCCTTAAATCTATATTGAAGCAAATCTTCCATTATTGGTTCTGTATCAGCTAATGCTAGAAGACAGTTTCTAATATCTCCAGGTGGCAACATTCCTAAGTCTTCACGTAGTGCTCCAGATCCTCCACCATTATCCCCAACGGTTACAATTGCAGTTATATTACTAGTATAATACTTAAGGCCCCTTAGCATTGTAGAAAGACCAGTACCTCCACCTATTACTACTATTTTAGGTCCTTTAACTAATAATCTCTTTTCATAAATAAGACTTTCTATTTTCTTACTGTCTAATGACATTTTCACATATCCAGTATTAATTAATACAATTATTGATTTCATAACTTCCGTAACAGAAATATATATTACAAATATTCCTGACAAATTAAGAAAAGTATAAAAAACTTTATAATATAAATCATAAAGTCTTCTATTTACAAGCTCTGTAAAACCAAAAGCAATTAAAAGCACACCTAATATTCCAAATATTATCCATCGTTTAACCTTAATTCCTGGTTTGAGCCAGTCAATTATTCTCATAGTTTTCTTGCTCCCTTATGACAATCCTCCATTATATCTCTATGCTCAATTCTAGCATTAAAATTAGCTTTAGCTAATCTTTCATATACTTCATTAGCAATAGCAACAGATCTATGTCTTCCACCAGTACAACCTATAGATACTATAAGCTGTCTCTTTCCTTCTTTTATATAATTAGGTATTAAAAATTGAAGCATATTTTGTACCTTATCAATAAATTCTACTGTTTCATTCTGTGCTAAAACATATTCCTTTACAGGTTCATCTGCTCCTGAATATTGTTTTAATTCAGGTATGTAAAATGGATTAGGAATAAATCTTACATCAAAAACTAAATCAGAATCAACAGGTATACCATATTTAAATCCAAAACTTAATACAGTAACTGATAATTGCTTTTCTACAGATTTACTATTACCATAATGTTCCATAAGCTTTTCTCTTAAATCTCTTATTTTATACTTTGATGTATCTATTATTATATCAGCTCTATCTCTTACTTCTCTAAGTCTTTTTCTTTCTTTATTAATACCTGTAATAATTCTTCCCTCATGGGCAAGAGGATGACTTCTTCTTGCTTCCTTAAATCTCTTTACTAATACTTCATCAGTTGCATCAAGGAATAATATTTCATATTCTAAATTATTATTTTTCAAATAAATTAATGATTCAAATAAATCATCAAAGAATATTCCACCTCTTATATCTATAACAATAGCTACTTTTTCGATATTTCCATTATTACATGCTTCAGCAAATTTAGGTATTAACTTAGGTGGCAAATTATCTACGCAAAAATAATCCATATCTTCTAATGTTCTTGTTGCTTCTGTCTTACCAGCCCCAGACAATCCTGTTACTATAACAAATCTCATTACCTTTACCTCCTATGTTATTAGTATATTTTATAATATGATAAATAGTCACTATTTTTATTCTATCAATCATTATTTATTATATTATATTTCCTAGGAAATTAATAGTGTAGCTTTTTAATACAAAAAGCCTCTATAAAAATATATTACTTTTATAGAGGCTAAATATAATAAAATTTAAAACATTGAACAAAAAATTCTAATCTTCACCGATAATTCTTACTTCTGGTTTTAATTCTACACCAAATTGTCTATTTACTTCTTTTTGGACATGCTTAATTACATCTAGTACATCCTTCGCTGTAGCATTTCCCTTATTTATAACGAAACCAGAATGTTTTTTAGATACTGCTGCTCCACCTATTGAAAATCCCTTTAATCCTGAATCTTGAATAAGCTTTCCAGCAAAATACCCTTCTGGTCTTTTAAATGTACTTCCTGCTGAAGGATACTCAAGTGGTTGCTTTTCCTCTCTCTTTTTAGTTAATTCATCAATTCTATCTTTTATTTTTATTGAATCTCCCTTTTCTAATGTAAAAATTGCTCCAATAACTATAAGTCCTTCTTTCATTACCTTAGATGTTCTATATCCTAATTCTAAATCTTCCTTAGATATAGTATATATATTTCCGTCATTATCCATAACTTGTGCTTCTTTTATTACACCTTTAATTTCACCATTATATGCTCCTGCATTCATAAATACAGCTCCACCTACAGAACCAGGTATACCACATGCAAATTCAAATCCTGTTAATGAATTTTTAAGAGCTTCATTAGAAACATCTTTTAATAAAGAACCACATCCAGCTTCAATTTCATTACCACATACTAATATACTATTTATGGAACTAAGTTTTATTACTACTCCTCGTATTCCTCCATCCTTAACAAGAACATTTGAACCATTTCCAATTATATAATATGGTATTTCATTTTCTTTACAAATCTTTAAAGCATCAGCAATTTGATTAATTTTTGACGGTTGAAGTAAGATGTCTGCACTCCCCCCAACTTTAAAATAAGTATGTTCTTTCATGTCTGCATCTATAATAATCTCATTACTTGTATATACTTTATCAAACAACTCTTTATATTTTAAATATGGATTCATTTCCTACTCCTCTACATTGATAGTTTTTTTCATTTACTTAGTATAAAGTAATTTATGAAATTAAACAAGGTGATTATTTACCTTTTTCATCTACTTTCCACTATGCATAATGTCTTGTCACTCAATTTCCTTAACTTATAGTATTTGTAAATTTTTTCTTAACTTTCAAATGTAAGTTTATACTAATTATGTGTTTCAGTTTTATGTACATTAAAATAATTATATATACTTTCAGCAGCTTGCTTATTAATTGATGGAACTTCTAATAATTCTTCAATTGTAGCATTTTTTATATTAGTAACGCTTCCAAATTTAGTAAGCAATTCAATTTTCCTTTTTTGTCCTACACTAGGAATATCATCAAGTACTGAATGTAAAGTTTTTTTGTCCCTTAATGTTCTATGATATGTAATAGCAAACCTATGTACTTCATCTTGAACTCTTCTTATAAGCTGCATAAGATTGGAATTTATTTTTATGATTATTTCATTATTTTCATATATTATACCTCTAGTTTGGTGCTTATCATCTTTTACAAGTCCGCAAACTAATATATCTATATTTAATTCATTAAGAACTTCCTTTGCTACATTTACTTGACCTTTTCCTCCATCCATCATTATAATATCTGGAAAAAAAGAAAATTTTCCATTTGATTTCATATGAAGTCCATTTTGCTGTATTTCTTTAATTTCTTCAAGACCTCTTCTAAATCGCCTTTGAAGAATTTCTCGCATGCTACTATAATCATCTGCACCTTTTACAGTCTTAATTTTAAATCTTCTATAATCACTATTTTTTGCTCTACCTTCTTCAAAAACAATCATGCTTCCTACTGAGTCAAACCCTTGAATATTAGATATATCATAAGCTTCTATTCTAAATGGATATATTTCAGTACCTAAAACCTCTTGAAGTTCCTTTAACGCAATTTTATTAATTTCCTTATCTTTCAACATCTTTTCTTTAAACTGTTCTAATGTTATTTTTGCATTATCAAACACCATATTAAGCATTTTTAGTTTATCTCCCTTTTGAGGGACTTTTATAAATACTTTTGTATCTCTCTTTATTTCCAAAAATTTTTCAATAAGTTCTTTGTCCTGAACATATGGCACAAAAATATTTTTAGATACTTTAGCTGTTCCACCATAAAATCTAAGTAAAAAATCAGATATTATCTTATCATTATCTTCATCTGCTAAATTTGTAAGCATAAAGTGTTCTCTTCCTGTAATTTTACCACTTCTAAAGAAAAACACTTGTATACATACATCTTTTTCGTCTTTATATAAATTTATAAAATCTTCATCTTCATCATTTGTTTTAAAAACTCTTTGCTTTTCAGCAAGATTTTTTATTGCTAGTATTTTATCTCTAACAGCAGCAGCTTTTTCAAATTCAAGATTTTCAGAAGCCTGCTCCATTTCTTCTTTTAATGTTTGAACAATAGTAGTATCTGCTCCACTTAATATGTCAATAATTTGATTTATAATTTTTGAATATTCCTCTTTAGATATATGACCTTCGCAAGGTGCCTTGCACTTTTTTATGTGATAATTCAAGCATGGTCTTGTATATTCAGTTGTTTCAGTAATATTCTTTTTGCAAGTTCTTAGTGGAAATATCCTTTTTATCAAATCCATTGTTTCATAAACTGCTGTTCCATTAGCATATGGTCCAAAGTATTTATTACCATCCCTTGAAAACCTTCTTGTTACAAATACTCTTGGAAAAGTTTCATTTGTTGTTATTTTTATAAAAGGATAAAATTTATCATCCTTTAACAAAATATTATATTTAGGACTATATTTTTTTATAAGATTACATTCTAATATTAATGCTTCCATTTCAGAGTCGGTAACAATATATTCAAATTCAGCTATATTTTTAACCATCGCCTTAACTTTTTCTGTATGATTTTTAGAATTTTGGAAATATTGTCTTACCCTGTTTTTGAGTATCTTAGCTTTACCTACATAAATTACTTCCCCAAGATTATTTTTCATTAAATAAACTCCAGGCTTTTCAGGTAATATTTTTAATTGATATTCAAAATCAAATATAAAAACCAACTCCTTTAAAAGTACAAGCTAAATTATTTAATTCCTGCCTGCATTATTTGTGCAGCTATTGGTCCAGCATATTCTGCACCAAATCCACTACTTTCAACTATAACTGCTACTGCAATTTGAGGATTATCTGCTGGTGCAAACCCAATAAACCATGAATGATCTTTTCCAGTTGAGTTTTCAGCTGTTCCTGTCTTACCAGCAGCATTCATGCCATCAAACAATCCAAGATTATCTGCAAGCCCTTCCATGTAGTCTTGAATAGTGTCAGCCTCACTCTTAGTCATTACTGTCTGATATTTTTTTGTTTCTATTTCTTTTACTGTATTTCCATTTAAATCAACAACCTTATTTACAAGTTTTGGTTGCATCATTGTTCCATCGTTTGCTATAGTACTTGCTACTAATGCCATTTGTATTGGTGTAGCAAGAATTTCACTTTGACCTATACCACTTTGTGCAATTAGTCCCTTTTCATATGATTTAAAAGTAGGGAACACACTTTGTGATATTGAAAGTCCGGTAGCTGGTATATCTTTATTAAATCCAAATTTTTCTGCTGTTTCTTTTAATTTGTCATTTCCAAGTTCTAGCGCAAGACTTCCAAAAACCACATTACTTGACCTCATAAATGCAGTTTTTAAATCTATACTACCATTAGCAACTTTCTTTACATTTGGAAGTGTAAATCCACCACCAAGATCTAATACTCCATTATCTTCAAATATTCTAGATTGTATTCCTGAAATATTTTGCAATGCACTTGTTGTTGTTACTGTTTTAAAAGTAGATCCTGGAGGATATTTACCATTAAGTGTTCTATTTATAAGAGCATTGCTAGAATCCTTACCTGAATTAGCAGCTTCCATAGCACTATCAAGATTATTAGGATCATATGTAGGCATAGAAACAAGTGCCAATATTTCACCTGTTTTAGGATTTATAGCTACTGCGGCGCCCTTATATCCACCTAA
Source organism: Clostridiales bacterium (assembly GCA_012519155.1). GTDB lineage: Bacteria > Bacillota > Clostridia > Clostridiales > Clostridiaceae > Clostridium. Next base: position 5,289 of record JAAYQS010000048.1, on the reverse strand, counting down.
ATTTTTTAGTCCATTATATGCAGCTTGTTGAATACTCGGATCTAATGTAGTTACAATTCCATTTCCTATTTTATTTTCTTCATTATTTCTGTCATTGAATATTTCCTTTAATGAATCAACATTAAAATTTTTAATAAAATCTCTATAGCCACTTCCCACGCTACTATATGTAGATAATTCAGTATCAAAAGAATCTTCAAGACCTGTTAACCCATATTTAGGATTAACATAACCCAGAGCATGACAATATAAATCTCCCTTTGTATATGTTCTTGTTTGTGTAAGAACTCCTGTTTTTTCACCTGCAGTTAATGCAGTACCATTTCTATCATAAATTGTGCCTCTAAGAACCTCATTTCTTTTAGCCCATAACCTCTTGTTTCCCTGGTCTTCTGCTATAGAAGGTGCTTTAAATACTTGGAAATATGCAATATAGGAAATAAGTCCAACAAATAGCATTAATATAATTACCATTACTCTTTTAACACTGTTTCTAAAATCCATAACTTCTATGCCTCCTCTGAAACCTTTTGTAATACTCCAAGTGCAAAAAATATTGTTAGCATAGAACTACCTCCATAACTTACAAAAGGCAATGTTATACCAGTAAGAGGAATAACAGCAAATATTCCACCTATAATTACTAAGGTTTGAAATGCTATCATACAACTAAGTCCAACTGCTACAAGTTGAGAAAATCTATTTTTAGTTATAAATGCTCCTCTTATTCCTCTATAAAATAATAGGAAGAATAAAAGCATTACTCCTATTCCAAATATCATTCCAAATTCTTCACATATAGCAGCATATACATAGTCAGATGTGCAAACTGGTACAAAATCAGCAGTATACCCTCTTCCAAGGCCAGTACCAAACATTCCTCCTGAAGAAATAGCATATAAACCTTGAACTATTTGATATCCTTTATCTGCTGCATCTGCCCAAGGATCAAGCCATATAGCAACTCTTTGTTGAACATGTGAAAACAATTTATACGAAATTACTGCTCCAACTGAAAAAAGTCCAAGACTTATAAAAACATATTTTTTCTTTGTTGTTCCAACATAAAGCATTGCTACTATTACTCCAAAGAATATAAGTGCAGAACCTAAATCTCTTTGAATTACAAGAAATCCAATTGCATACATAGCTACAGCTGCTGGAATTACAAGTTTTTTTATATGTTCCTTACCACTATCCTCTAATTTGTAATTAATCAATTCAGCAGCCAAATAAAATACAAGTAATATTTTACCAAACTCTGAAGGTTGAAAACCTATAGGCCCTATATAAACCCAGTTTTTTGCTCCATAAGATTCTTTACCAAACAAGGCTGCAAGTGGCATAAGTACAATAACCCCAGCTAAAAATATATATTTATATTTTACAAGTCCGTTAATATTAGGAACCACTATAACAAAAACACTATATATTATTATTCCTGCTATAAACCAAATAATTTGTTTAGTTCCTTCATCTGGTTTTAATCTGTATATTATAGCAATTCCAATAATTGATAATATACTAGAAAATATAAGCAAAAATTTATCTCCCTTAGGGTAAAATTTTCTTATAACAAAATGTGATATTAAAACAACTATACAAATTATTACACCCATATATACAGCTTTTTTATCTATGGGATCTGAAAGAATTGCTAAATTTCCAAATAGTGCTGCACATAATACATATGTCAGTATAAGCAATTTTATTTCATCTTTACGAGAACTCACTTTATCACCTCAGTTTAAGATATTAATATTATAATATTTTCATTATCCTAAAACTTTAAATTTTACAGCCCCTATGGAAACTTCATCTCTAGAAAATAATTTAACTTTACCTCTTATTTTTTTGTTATTAACTAAAGTTCCATTAGTACTATTTAAGTCTTCAATATATAAAACATCATTTATTACTGATAATATAGCATGATGACCAGAAACATGTTGATCTTGCAATATTAACTGATTATCTTCTTTTCTTCCTATTGTAATGTCACCATTAACAGGAATTATACCACCTTGCTTTAATGATTGGATATTACCAGTATTAATAATTTCAAGTCCATGGCTCTTTCTTTTATGCTTATTCATGTTATTATTATTTGTTTTATTGTCATGTGTAGGTCTTCTTCTTTTGCCTCCAGCTTTAACATCCTTATACATAATTTTCAAAGCATAAAATAGAATAAAATACAGTATTACTATAAATGCAATGCCAAATATGCCTGCTGCTAATTTTGAAAAACTCATATCTTCACCTCAAAAAATTCTTTCATTTCTATAATGATTATACAACAAAAGTAACATAAAGCGAAATTATTGTATATATATATTATATATATTTTTTAAGGTATTTTCCTGTGTATGACTCATTACACTCCATTATATCCTTAGGTGTGCCACATATTACTATATTTCCACCTTTGTCACCACCTTCAGGACCTAAATCAATAATATAATCTGCGCACTTTATCATATCTAAATTATGTTCTATAACTACAACAGTATTACCTGCATCTACAAGCCTTTGTAGTATTTTTATAAGCCTATTTACGTCATCTATATGGAGACCTGTTGTAGGTTCATCAAGAATATACAATGTTTTTCCTGTACTCATTTTTGATAACTCATAAGCAAGTTTTACTCTTTGTGCTTCACCACCTGACAATTGAGTAGATGGTTGCCCTAGCTTTATATACCCAAGTCCCACATCATATAATGTTTGAATTTTATTTTTTATCCTTGGCATATTTTCAAAAAACTTTAATGCCTCTGTAACAGTCATATTAAGTATGTCATATATATTTTTCCCCTTATATTTAACTTCTAAAGTTTCTCTATTATATCTTTTTCCTTTACATACTTCACAAGGAACATACACATCAGATAAGAACTGCATTGGGATTTTTATAATTCCATCACCGGAGCAAGCTTCACATCTGCCGCCTTTAACATTAAAAGAAAATCGTCCTGCACTATATCCCCTCATTTTTGCTTCGTTTGTTTGTGAAAATAATTCTCTTATAATATCAAATGTTCCAGTGTAAGTTGCAGGATTTGACCTTGGAGTTCTTCCAATAGGACTTTGATCTATATCTATTATTTTATCTATATTTTCATATCCTATAATATCTTTGTATTTGCCAGGTAAATTCTTGCTCTTGTTTATAATTTTATTTAAACCCTTATATAATATTTCATTTACTAAGGTACTTTTTCCAGAACCAGAAACACCAGTAACTATTGTTAATGTTCCTAATGGAAAAGAAACATTAATATTCTTTAAATTATTTTCTTTTGCACCTTTTACAGTTATTTTTTTGCCATTACCTTTTCTAATATTTTTAGGTATATCAATTTTTTTGCACCTACAAGATATTGTCCTGTTATTGATTCTTTGCAGTTCATAATATCCTGAATTGTACCAGCCTTAATAACATTACCACCATGTTCTCCTGCTCCTGGTCCTATATCAACTATATAATCAGCAGCCTTCATAGTATCTTCATCATGTTCTACAACAATTACAGTATTTCCAACATCTCTTAAATGCTCTAGTGTTTTGATAAGTCTATCATTGTCTCTTTGATGAAGCCCTATACTTGGTTCATCTAATATGTATAAAACTCCCATTAGAGAAGATCCTATTTGAGTAGCAAGTCTTATTCTTTGTGCTTCACCACCAGAAAGAGTCCCTGAACTTCTAGATAAAGTTAAATAATCAAGACCAACATCTACAAGAAATTGCAATCTATTTTTTATTTCCTTTATTATTTGTGCACTAATTATCATATCTTTCTCTGAGAATTTTAAATTATTTATAAACTCAAGTTCATCTCTTATAGATAAATCAGTAAACTGGCTTATGTTAAGTTCATTTATTTTCACTGCCAAAGCTTCTGGTTTAAGCCTTGCCCCCTTACATTTAGGGCACTTATTGTCACTCATAAATTTTTCAATTTGATCTTTTATCATATTAGAATTTGTCTGATTGTATCTTCTTTCAAGAGAATTAATTTCACCTTCATATGCATAATTATATATTGATTTAACCCCATCCTTTACATATGTTACGGGAAGTTTTTTGCCACTTGTTCCATATAATAAAATATCTACAATTTCTTTTGGCAAATCTTTAATTGGTGTGTCTAATGAGAATTTATATTCTTTTATTAGTGACTGTAAAATGGCATAAGTCCAAGAATCACTTTTTAATCTTCCATCACCCCAACTTGCAATTGCACCTTCCATTATACTTAAGCTTTTATCAGGTATTATTAAATCAGGATCTATTTCATATAAAGTACCAAGCCCATCACAATACTCACATTTTCCAAATGGTGAATTAAAAGAAAACATTCTTGGTGCAAGTTCATCTATGCTAATATTACAATCTGGGCAAGATAATTTTTCACTAAATAATATATCCTTATCACCTATAATATTAACAATAACAAGACCATCTCCCATTTTTAATGATGTCTCTATAGAATCAGTAATTCTTCCTGTTATGCCTTCTTTTATGATTATTCTGTCTACTACAGCTTCAATATTGTGCTTTTTATTTTTATCTAATACAACATCTTCTTCAGATAAATCGTATATTTCTCCATCAATTCTTGCTCTTACAAATCCATTTTTCTTTATATCCTCCAGCAACTTTTGATGTTGGCCTTTTCTGCCTCTTACAATAGGCGCTAATATCTGAATTTTAGTTCTTTCTTTAAGCGAAAGTATTTTATCAACAATTTGATCCACTGACTGCTGAGTTATTCTCTTGCCACATTTAGGACAATATGGTGTTCCAACTGTTGCATATAGTAGTCTTAAATAATCATATATTTCTGTAATTGTTCCAACAGTAGAACGAGGATTTTTACTTGTTGTCTTTTGATCTATAGAAATTGCTGGTGATAAACCTTCTATTGATTCTACATTAGGTTTATCCATTTGACCTAAAAATTGTCTTGCATAAGCAGATAATGATTCAACATATCTTCTTTGTCCTTCTGCATATAATGTATCAAATGCAAGAGATGATTTCCCTGATCCTGAAAGTCCAGTAAATACAATAAGCTTATCTCTTGGTATTTCAAGACTTACATTTTTAAGATTATTAACCTTTGCACCTTTAATAATTATCTTATCTATCATTCTATTCTGCTACTTAAAATGTAATCAAATATAAACATTTTAAGAATTTTACTGTTTCAATGTATCTGCTTTTGTTATAAAAACTACTTGCATTTGATATGATACTCCACAGTCGTAAATTCCCGACTAG
>JAAYQS010000047.1 GCA_012519155.1 Clostridiales bacterium | reverse complement strand
TTGAAACTCTTGTATAGCAAATTCTTTTGGTTTATAATTTTTACTCAAATATAATCACCCCTAAATATATTATATTACATTTGATTATATTTGAATATATTTTTAATAACTATTAATAATCTCCTTTATTAATTACGCATTTCTTCAATTAAATCTCTAAGTTCAGCTGCTCTTTCAAATTGCAGATTCTTAGCAGCTTCTTTCATTTCTTTAGTATATTTCTTTATTAGTTTTTCTCTTTCTTGTAAAGTTAATTCTTCATTTGGTAATTCTTCATCTATAACATCTTTATCTTTAATTTCTTTTGTAGCTTCTATTACATCTCTTACTTCCTTAAAGATAGTTTTTGGAGTTATATTGTGAGCTTTATTATACTCATCTTGAATTTTTCTTCTTCTCTTAGTTTCTTTTATTGCCCTATCCATAGAACCTGTAATTGTGTCAGCATACATTATTACCTTACTTTCTGCATTTCTAGCAGCTCTTCCTATTGTTTGAACTAATGATGTTTCAGACCTTAAAAATCCCTCTTTATCCGCATCTAATATAGCAACTAATGCTACTTCTGGTATATCTAATCCTTCTCTTAATAAATTTATTCCTACTAAAACATCATATTTTCCAAGCCTTAAATCCCTTATTATTTCCATTCTTTCAATAGTTTTTATATCTGAATGCATGTAGGTAGTCTTAACCCCGAGATCAATAAGGTATTTTGTAAGATCCTCTGCCATTTTCTTTGTTAGAGTTGTTATTAAAATTCTAAAGCCTTTCTTTATTGTTTCTTGTATTCTTTCATATAAATCATCAATTTGCCCCTTAACAGGTCTAATTTCTATTTCAGGATCTAAAAGTCCTGTTGGTCTTATTATTTGTTCTACAACCTCACTTGAATTATCTAGTTCATATTGTGATGGTGTAGCACTTACAAATACAACTTGATTAATCTTTTTTTCAAACTCAGGAAATTTTAAAGGCCTATTATCAAAAGCTGATGGCAACCTAAATCCATAATCTACTAATGTATTTTTTCTAGAACGATCGCCTGCATACATAGCCCTTACCTGTGGAAGTGTAACATGACTTTCATCAATAAACATAAGAAAATCTTCTGGAAAGTAATCAAGAAGAGTTTTAGGTGGTGTTCCGGCATCTCTTCCATCAAAAATTCTAGAATAATTTTCTATTCCGCTACAATAACCCATTTCTCTTATCATTTCAATGTCATAATTAGTTCTTTGCCTAAGTCTTTGTGCTTCTAAAAGCTTATCTTGGGAATTCAATTCATTTATTCTAGCCTCTAGTTCCTCTTCTATTACACCAATTGATCTATCAATTGTTTCTTTTGAAGTTGCAAAATGAGATGCTGGAGTAATAGCTACATGCTCTCTTTCACCTATTATATTTCCAGTAAGTACATCGAATTCTCTTATTCTATCTATTTCATCTCCAAAAAATTCTATTCTAATTCCACTAGTTGATGATGAAGCAGGAATAATATCTAAAGAATCTCCTCTAACTCTGAAAGTACCTCTTTGAAAATCAATATCATTTCTTTCGTATTGTATCTCAATAAGTCTTTTTATTATTTCATTTGGTTCTTTTACCATACCAGGTCTTAAACTTATTGTTAATTTTTTATACTCATCAGGATTACCCAAACCATATATACATGAAACTGATGCAACTATTATTACATCTCGTCTTTCAAATAAAGCAGAAGTAGCTGAATGCCTTAATTTATCAATTTCATCATTTATAGATGCATCTTTTTCAATAAAAGTATCCGTTTGAGGTACATAAGCTTCTGGTTGATAATAATCATAATAAGAAACAAAATATTCTACTATATTTTCTGGAAAAAATTCTTTAAATTCAGAACATAATTGAGCAGCTAATGTTTTATTATGAGCAAGAATTATTGTTGGTCTTTGTTCTCTTTCGATAATATTTGCCATAGTAAATGTTTTTCCAGAACCAGTAACTCCAAGAAGTGTTTGTCCTCTATTTCCTTTATCTAATGATTTAACTAAAGATTCAATGGCTTGTGGCTGATCTCCAGTAGCCTTAAACTTTGAATGTATTTTAAATTCAGGCACTTTATTCACTCTCCTTGCTTTAATTTTTACAAACATATGTTTGTATATATTTTACTTTTTTAACTACCATAGTCAAGAAAGTTTTGTGTAAAATATATTAAAGCACCTTAAATGTTATTATATTATAGTATACTTCAATTTTAATAGCTTATACTTAATATAAAATTTAAGATGCCCCTTTTTACTTCTTATTTTTTACTTTTTTTAATATATTTGAAAATGCATCCTGCTCTTGACCAACTGCAATGGTTCTAGATACATCAACCTTTTTAGGAACAATTAATATCCCCATTCTATCTTTTGAATTTTGTTCTATCTTAATAGTTTTTTCTACCCCTTTGTCAGAAATAATTTTTATTAAACTACCACCTATTTTTAAAGCTTTATATATTTCTTTTTCAGATTCTATATTTTCTCCATTTATAGATAAAACCTTATCTCCACTTCTAAATCCAAATTCATAGGATCTTGAATATTTTACAACCTCAAGTATTGAATATCCTTCATTATCACTAACAAATTTAGGTTGCTTTTTGCTTTCTAATATATTTTGTATTCTCAACATAACTTCATGACATAATGGAGTTAAAATAACAACTATTATTTTCCAAACAACTCCCAATCTAGCAATTTGAGAAATCATTAATAAAACAATACCAAATAAGAAAATGCATAATGCAGACATTCTAGATTTTTGTTCTTTTTTCTTAGTAAATGTTACACTTGAATATCCAATAACTCCCCATAATGGCAGCGATACAATTGCCATTGTATTAAAAACCTCATTATTAGTTGCACTAGTGATAATAGGCCACCATCCTGGAGTACTTATATTTTCTGTACCACCAATTTGAGTTGAGTTAATTGTATATGCTATAAAGATAGCAATAGGCACTATCCAATTTCTTTTTAAGGCAAAGCCTCCAATTATTGTGCCATTTTTATCCGAAAATACAGGTATAGCTGATCTGTGGCCATCAATTACTACAAGAAGTGCCTCTACTATATGAAGAATAGCCACAAAACTCATAAGCATAGTTATATCAATATTAAATATTTTGCTATCTGCTGCCATATCTTTGCTAAATGCACTAACTAATATACTAATAAATCCTAATATTGCTGCAGAATATGAAAAGCATATATATCTTGGTTTTATAAACATAAGTATAATTGATATTACAAATAAAATTTGTATATAAGATGTTTCTTCAAAAACTACTCCTGCAAGAGTTAATAGTATACTTGCAAGTATCCCTCCAAATATTCCTATAACAATTTGTGATAATGTTAAATCTAATGCTGATTGTGATGATTCTCCAATTATCATATTATTCATAAAAACTATTTTCTTATTCTTCAAATAACACACAATCCCTACCACTACTAATATTATTAAATAGTATGGCTCCGTTAAAACATATGCAAGGGATTTAATGGTATTATAAATTAATTGCAAATTATATCAACCCCTATTTTATCTTTTGATTTATAACTTCAAGTGCTTTCAAAAATTGTGGATCCTTATTTTTATCGTATGGATTCATTGATGCTTCTTCCTTTGTAAGTTTAACTTCGTAATCAGGAGCAATTCCTATTTTGTGAATGTTATCTCCATTTGGAGTATAATATTTTGATACTGTTACTTTTAATGCTCCATCACCACTTTTTAATTCAAATGGAAGTTGTACTATACCCTTTCCAAATGTTGTAGTTCCAACTGTTTCGGCTATATTATAATCTTTTAGTGCCCCTGTAACAACTTCTGAAGCACTAGCTGTATACCCATCGGTTAATATAACTATTGGCATATCCTCTTCAATACCACCCTTAGAACTTAAAACTGTTTTTTTATCTTTTTTATCTATTGTATACGTAATTGTATCTCCCTTAGGTATAAATTGTGATGCAATATTTACTGCCTCTGTTAAGTAACCACCACCATTACTTCTTAAATCAAAAATAAATCCCTTCATTCCCTTGTCTTTAAATTCTTGAAGTTTATTTAAGAAATCCTTAGAAACATTTTCATCAAATGTTGATAATCTAATATATCCAACATTATCACTTACCATTTCACCTGATACTGATGATGTTTTTATTTGTTCCCTTGTAACATCAAAATCAATAGGTTCATTATTCCTTAAAACTGTCACCTTAACTGAAGTCTTATCTGTTCCTTTTATCATTGAAACTGCTTTGTCACTATCACCTACAATTTCTTCATCATCAACATATGCTATAATATCACCTGCCTGAATTCCAACCTTTTCAGCTGGACTACCTTCTATTACAGAAGATACTACAACCTTTTCATCTTGTACAGACATATATACTCCAATCCCTTTAAATTCACCAGAATTAGATTCCATATATTTATCAAATTCATCTGTTGTCATGTAAACAGTATATGGGTCATTTAACGCATTAGTCATTCCCTTTATTGCACCATCAATCATCGCCTCTTCATCCATATCACCATCATATAAATTTTCTAGCTGTTCTTCCACTTCAAACAAAGTACTAAATTTTGAAACTTCATCAGAATATTTTCCTATTGTAACTAATTCACCAGCCCTGTATCCAAAGCCATAAGCTGATGCTAAATTTCCAAGTCCAAATGCACCTACTAAAGCTACTAAAATTCCTGTAGATAAAATGCACCTTTTAAATATTTTTCTATTATTAGTTTTTTCTTTCATATTTACATACACCTATTGCCTTTCATAGAATTTATTATAAAGGATTTACTCAAATATAAAACTTAGGTGGAGTCATTAACTCCACCTAAAATTCAAACTTGTTATTAAGATAATACTATACCTTTAAGAATTTTCTTAATGCTCCATAACTAGCAATACCACCTACAACCATACCTCCAAGTAAGAACTGCCAAAGCATTGTAGTGTATACATATGATATACTTACTATTTGAGCAATTAGCATCTTAGATGTAACTATTGTTATAAGATATTTATATAATCCGAAAATAGCCAAAATAGAGAATAAGGCTCCAAAAAATCCTATTACCATTCCCTCAATTATAAATGGCCATCTAATAAACCAATCAGTAGCCCCTACAAATTTCATAATTCCAACTTCTCTTCTTCTAGAATAAACAGTAAGCTTTGTTGTGTTCATAATTAAGAATATTGATACTGCAACTAATATAACAAATAAAAATGTACCAATATATCTTATTCCCTTAATAAATGCTGAAATTGAACTTACTAAATCTTGTTGATTTTCAACGCTCTCTACTCCATCCATATCTTTTACTGCAGAAATTATATCCTCTATCTGAGAAGTATCTTCTATTTTAGCTACAAAAGAGGCTGGGAAAGGATTTGTTTCAAGAGTATATCCTTGAAGCATTCCTTCATTATCTTTAGTACTTTCTTTAAAGTTATTATATGCTTCTTCCTTTGATACATAATTTACGTCTTTAACTCCATCTTGTTCTGCAAGTTTTACTTGAATTTCTTTTTGATTATCTAATGATATATCGTCATCTAAATATACTGATATTTCAATTTTATCTTCTACACCACTTATAGCCAATTTAGCATTTTGAGCTATAAGGGTAAATGCACCTAGCACTACAAATGTTATAAAAACAGTAATTACTGATGCAATACTTATAGTTTTGTTTCTTTTTAAGCTTCTAAAAGCATCTGATATAAAATAACTAATTGTATTAATTTTCATCTTTGTAAGTACCTCTCTTCTCATCTCTGACAATTTCTCCGCCTTCGATAGCTATAACTCTTTTTTTCATACTATCAACAATGTCCTTAGCGTGAGTTGCCATTAATATAGTAGTTCCAGCCTTATTTATATCGTCTAATAATCCCATTATTTCTTTTGCTGTTTCTGGATCTAAATTTCCTGTAGGTTCATCAGCAATTAATACTGTTGGATTATTTACAATAGCTCTTGCAAGAGACACTCTCTGTTGTTCTCCTCCTGACAATTCATTAGGGAACATTTTATACTTATGAGATAGTCCTACTAATGATAAAACCATTGGAACTCTTCTTCTTATATCTTTAGGTGATGCTTCTACAACTTTCATTGCAAATGCAACATTTTCATATACATTTAAATCTGATATTAATTTAAAATCTTGAAACACCATACCAATCTTTCTTCTGTAATATGGTATCTCTTTTCTAGATAAATTATTTAATTTAGTTTTTCCTACTGTAATTTCTCCACTAGTAGGTTCAACTTCTTTTAATAACATTCTTATAAAAGTGGACTTTCCTGATCCTGAAGGTCCAACCAAAAATACAAATTCACCTGTTTCAATATTTATATTTACATTTGAAAGTGCTTTAACATTGTTTTCATACATCTTCGAAACATTTTTAAAGTTTATCATCACATACACTCCTTACCAATAGTAGGATTTGTCATTCCTACCTACCATACATTCTTTATTATAACATATGTAGCTATAAGATTTGAAAATTTTTTAAAAAAATTCTATTCTAATTTTTTAAATCCCTCTCCTATTATTTCATGCGATTCTCTCACTGTTATAAAAGCTTTTGAATCTACACTCTTTATATATAATTTTAATTTTATAAATTCATTTCTTCCAAGTATTGCATATATTATTTTGAAATCTTTATCTGTATATGCACCTTTGCCTTGTAAATAAGTACATCCTCTTTGTAACTCATTCATTATGTAATAGCTTATTTCAGCATTTTTTTCACTAATAATAAATACCTCTTTGCAGGAATTAAATCCATCTATAAATTTATCTATCAATATACCAAGTATAAAAATACTTAATAATGCATACATTCCAATATTTAACCCAAATCTTATTATGCATAATACTGTTATAAACATATCTACAATAAGTAATGACATTCCTAAATTTATATGTATATATTTGTTCAAAATTTTTGCAATTATATCAGTCCCCCCAGTAGATGAATTATTATTAAAAACTAAAGCTATTCCAAATGCAGATATTACTGTTCCAAATATAGTAGCAAGCATTAAATCATCTGTTATAGCAAAAGGTTCAAAAAAGCTTTCAATGATCCATATTACTACAGAAAAACCAATACCAGTAATTATTGATTTTAATCCAAATTCCTTTCCTAATATTATATATCCAATTGTAAATATTATAATATTTAAAGCAAGGGATATTACACCTATTCCAAAATTAGGCATATAACTATTTAGTACTATTGCAAGGCCTGATATACCACCAGCTGCAATATTATTGGGTGCATAAAAATACTCTACACCAATAGCTGTAATAATAACTCCAATAATAATAAATATAATTTCCTTAAATGTATCTTTACTCATTTACAATCCAGCCTTTCCTAAAATGTCTATTTGCTATTATTCTTATTTTGTTATTCATTAATAAAAATATACATACTTTAATAATTTAACTAAAAAAGAGCATGCCTAAAAAGGCATCCCCTATTTTCTATTAATTAGTTATATTATCAACTACTATTTTTTTAACTTTAATGCATCCTTTACCTTGCTTACAATATCATTAGCAGTTAAACCATAAGCTTTTAATAAGTCAGCAGGTTTACCACTTTCACCAAATACGTCATTTATTCCTACTTTTAACACTGCTACTGGCATTTCTTCACAAACAACTTCTGAAACTGTGCTACCAAGACCACCTATTATACTGTGCTCTTCTGCTGTTACAATTACTCCTGTTTCTTTAGCAGCCTTTAGAATGATTTCTTTATCAATTGGTTTTAATGTATGAATATTAATAACTCTAGCATTTATACCTTCTTTTTTTAGAATATCTTTAGCTTCAAGAGCTGCTTGAACCATTATTCCTGTTGCAATTATAGTTACATCATCACCATCTGATAATTGTATTCCCTTTCCAATTTCAAATTTATAATCTGCATTTACATTTACTGTATCTACAGCCATTCTTCCAAGTCTTACATAGCAAGGCCCTTGCATATTTGCTACAGCATTTATAGCAGCTATAGTTTCCACATCATCTGAAGGATTAATTACTGTCATGTTAGGTATGCTTCTCATTAATGATAAATCTTCTACAGATTGGTGAGTAGCTCCATCTTCACCAACTGTTAATCCTGCATGAGTAGCACAAATTTTAACATTTAATTTTGGATAACATATTGAATTTCTTATTTGTTCAAATGCTCTTCCAGCTGCAAACATTGCAAATGAACTTACAAATGGTATTTTACCACAAGTAGACATACCAGCAGCCACACCCATCATGTTAGCTTCTGCAATTCCCATATCAAAGAATCTTTCTGGTGCAACTTTTTGAAATTCAGCTGTCTTAGTTGATTTAGATAAGTCTGCATCTAAAACTACAACATCTTTATTATTTTTTGCAAGTTCTACTAAAGCCTTTCCATAAGCTTCTCTAGTCGCCATCTTATTTCCCATTATTCATTGCCTCCTAATTCTTTAATTGCTATATCACGTTGTTCTTTACTTGGTGCTGTTCCATGCCATGAAGCTTCATTTTCCATAAATGAAACACCTTTTCCCTTTACAGTTTTACATACAACTGCAGTTGGTTTACCTTTGAAGTTTTTAGCCTTTTCAATAGCATCTAATATTTCATCATAATTATGTCCATCAATAACTAACACATTCCATCCAAATGCTTCAAATTTTTTGTCTATTGGAGTTGGATTCATTACCTTTGTAATATCACCATCTATTTGTAATCCATTAAAATCTATAAAAATTGTCAAATTATCTAATTTATAATGAGCTCCAGCCATAGCAGCTTCCCATACTTGACCTTCTTCTAATTCACCATCACCTAATATTGCATATACTCTATAATTCTTTTTATCCGTTTTTCCTGCTAATGCCATTCCTACTGCAGCTGATATACCCTGTCCTAATGATCCTGTTGACATATCAATTCCAGGAACATCATTCATGTTAGGATGTCCTTGTAATTTTGAATGTATTTTTCTTAATGTTATTAATTCTTTAGGATCAAAAAATCCTCTTCTTGCAAGAGCACTATATAATACTGGTGCAGCATGACCTTTTGATAAAACGAATCTATCTCTATCTGGATTCTTGGGATCTTTTGGATCAATATTTAATTCATTAAAAAATAATGTTGTTACTATATCAGCAGCTGATAAAGAACCACCTGGATGTCCTGACGCTGATTCAGTTAACATTTCTACAATGTCTTTTCTTATTTGGCTAGAAATTTTCATTAACTCTTCCTTACTTTTTTTCATATCTTTCCTCCTAGATAATATAACATATAGATTTAATTATAGTCTTCTTAAACTTGTAATTCCATTTTATCATACTTTTTATTCTTTGTACTATATAACTATTGGTATTTATGTCTACTTTTTAATGTAAACATTTTTAGAAGTATATACTTTTTGTAAATGTGATATACTTTTATTGCATAAGAATACGCTATTTATAAAAATAAGCCTACAATATTTTTTAACATTGTAGGCTTCAATACTCTATACTAAGCTCAAACTAATCAATAAAGCTTTATTTACTTTTTTCATATCACTTTCTGTCATATGTCCAATTCTTTCTTTAAGTCTTCTTTTATCTAATGTCCTTATTTGCTCTAACAAAACAACAGAATCTCTATTCAATCCATATTCTTCAGAAGATATTTCTACATGAGTTGGTAATTTTGCTTTATTTATCTGAGATGTTATTGCCGCAACAATTACTGTTGGGCTATATTTATTTCCAATATCATTTTGTATTATAATAACCGGCCTAATTCCCCCTTGTTCTGAACCAATAACCGGACTTAAATCCGCATAAAAGATATCGCCTCTTTTTACCACCATAGTCGTCATTTGACAAATCACTCTCCGCTAAGCCATGTTTCATAATTACTAATATCAAGAATTTCACTTTCTCTTGCAAGTTGCAAATTTATTTCAGCCATTTCTATATAACCTTTTTTCATTTTTTCGAAGAAATTTTTTTCATAAAAATCCCTATTATTTTTCCCCTCGTTATATTCTATTAAATTATCGCAATTTAATTTACAATTTTTTTCATTCAATGAATTATTTTTTGTTATATTATTATTTAATGATGACATAACTATCTCCTCCAAAGTAAAAAGAGTTTTAATTAAAGCTAATCTTTATTAAATTATATTTCAAGTAGTGTCACCATGTCAAAGGCAAAAAATAATATTTTACAAATTATTTATTTTTGTGAACATTTGTAAAAAAATACTTGTTATATTTTCTTTTATGCTATGTATCTTGCATTAAAAGTGTATAAATAATTAATTTCGGCTTTATTTTATCTTTTATTAATGTTATATTATATAACTATTTTATATATTTAAAACTTTTATAAACAATAATAGCTCTCTCTCTATTCTCATAATCATATACTTTCATTACAACAGGAATTTTATCTTTTTTATTAATATATAAGCAAATATTATTTACATTCCTGTTAGTATTATTTACACAATACTTCAAAACTAAATATTCTTTTTCTCCCCATTCGTCTCTTTCTTCTGTTATGCTTTTTAAATCAGCTACAGAATCTTCGTCACTAGAGTTCATAACTTTATTAACAATTGCTAATGAATATACAATATCATTATTACAATTAGTATTATATTGATAGTTATTATAATTAATAGTTATTGTACCATCATCATTATAATTTTTTTCTATATTGTTTTTAAATTGTATTCTCGTATTTATCCCCTTAGTATAATTTATCGTAGCTTCCTCTGTATAATTATTCTTAGCATTAATTATTGTATATTCAACATCAGTTACATAACCATTAGTATTCTTAATACTTCTTATTATCTCTTCATTACTAGGGAAAAGCTTATATCTTAATATTAGTATTAAAACAATTGACACCACGGGTATACTAATTAAAATTATTATCACTTTTCTAACTTTCTTCATATTACCTCCAAAGCTATAGTAGTATTTATTTTACTAATACTACTATTACTTTAAAGATAATTTTATTCTAAATTATATAACTCAATCGGAAATTATGTCTTTCATAACCTTAGGAATATATTCTATTAAATCTGTGGCTTTTACAGAATACTTATTTTTGCCACTTATTTCTCCTGCAAGTCCATGAATATAACATCCTAAAATTGCACTATCATATAAATTTATACTTTGTCCAACAAGAGATGCAATTATACCTGTTAATGTATCTCCCATGCCTCCAGATGCCATTTTACTGTTTCCAGTTCTATTAATAACAGCACTAGTTCCATCTGATATGACAGTATTATGCCCCTTCAAAACTGTAATTATTGATTTTTTCTTAGAATACTTAGAACAATATTCAATAGAATTTTTCTCAATATCACTAATATCTATATGAGCAAGTCTCGAAAATTCGCCAAAGTGTGGAGTAATTATACATCTATTTTCTAAATACTTGAACAAATAATTTTTATTACTTAATATATTTATTGCATCAGCATCTAAAACAATGCTACATTTGCTATCTACTATGCATCTTTCAAGCATATTTATGCTTTCTTGACTTTGGGATAATCCTGGTCCACAAGCTATAACATCAGCGTTTTTTATAAGTTTTTTTATTTTATTTTCTTCCTTATAGTTTACAGTCATTACCTCTACCAATTTATTAGATAGAATTTCTTGAATAGTATCTGGAACTAATAGTGTAACAAGTCCAGATCCTGTTGCCACTGCTGACATACTTGACAAATATGCTGCACCTGTCAACCCTAAACTTCCTGCTAGCATAAGAACCCTTCCATAATTTCCTTTATGGCCATATGCGCTCCTAACAGGCAATTTATTTCTATATTCTTTTTTATCTAACACATAGATACCATCATTATGTAATTTTTTCACTATATTTGGTATTCCAATACCTACAACCCTTATAATACCTAGATATCTATCTGCATCTTTTTTAAAAAAACCCTTTTTGTAATTTTCTATAGTTAAAGTCATATATGCCTTGATGCTAATTCCTTCAGGTTGTCCTGTATCACCGTTTAGTCCTGAAGGAATATCAACAGAAATTATTTTTCCGTTACAATTATTTATCTTATCTATAACCTCATATCTAAAATCATTAATGGTTCGATTTAATCCTGCCCCAAAAATACAGTCTAATATTATATCATCATCTTTAATTAATTCGAAAATTTCACTTTTTATATCTTTTTGTTCTTTAATAAAAATAATATCATTAGTTAATTTTTGTATGATGTTAAAATTTGCAGTAAACTCTTCTGTTCTTTTTAACCCACTACCTACAATATATATTTTTACATTTTTATTATCAGCTAAAAGTTTTCTTGCTACAGCTAAACCATCACCACCATTATTTCCTTCACCACAAAAAATGTGAAAATTACCTCTCATATGTTTTATGTTTGTAAATATTTCATGAGCAGCAGCTTCCATTAGCACAATACTAGGTATTTGAAACTCATTAATAGCGCATTTATCAATGATTTTAGCAGTAGCAACAGATACAACTTCCATTTTATTTACCCCCTTCCAAAATTGCAAAAGCTATAGCTTCATCACTTGTATGAGATATGCTTATATGAATAGCATAATTTTTCAAATCAAATTTTTCTAAAATCTTATCACTCAAACAAGCTATTGGTTTTCCTAATTTATTATGACTAATTTCTATATCTCTTAAACCAAATCCCCTAAATCCTGTACCTAAAGCTTTTGAAATTGCTTCCTTTGCTGCAAAAGTTCCTGCTATGGTTTCATAATTATCTTTTTTCAAATCAAAATACTCTATTTCATTTTTTGTAAATGCTTTTTCTTTAAAAGACTGTGTATTAATAATTGCTTTCTTTATTCTTACTATTTGTACGATATCTGTACCAATACCACTTATCATATTTATCACCTGCAATATATAATTTTTATATACTTATATATTACCATAATAAATAGTTTATCCTGCTATTTTATCTAATTTGCAAAAATCATTAACACAATTATCTACATATTCACCAGCAATATCAACAAGATGTATTGGTGAAACTTGTCCCTTATATAAAGTTTCTAATAATACCTTTACTTTATCTTTTATAGGTGATATATACTTTATGCTATCTTCATATACATCTATAACCTTATTGTCTTTTATATATTCTCTTGAAACAGATATTCCATATGCTGAATTCCCCCTATAATCCGTTTCAATAATTTTGTACATATACCTAGTATCCATTCCATTAATTTCTTTTTTAAATTCTAAACTCTCTAATAACATTTTTATACCTTCTCCTCCCAATTGTTAATCATTTATTAACAACGTGTAAATTTTAACATTGTTTTGTTTTAAAAAATGTCACATTATGTTCATAATTTCATTTTTTTCTTTTAAATAGTGACAAAATAAACTATAGTAATTAATTAACTAAAAAAAAGGAAACGATATTTGCAGTATAAAATACTTTTTTGAACATTTTTTCTATAAATATTAGTTTGTTTTGTAGAATAATATCTATATATTGATAAAAGTTTTTTTCTTATATTTTTTGTGTACGTTTTCTTCCTAATAGAAATGTTATTTTAAAAAATTCAGTTATTTGAATCTTTGATTTATTGACAAAAAAAGACAAATTAACTATTTAAATTAATTTGTCTTTTCAACATAAAATTTATGATGCAGTAGAGTTTTTACTTGATGTACTTATAAATCTGAATTCTTCTAAAACTACATTAGTACTATACTTTTTATTACCCTCTTTGTCTAAGTAATTATTAACACTCAATCTACCACTTAATGTTATACAATCACCCTTTTTTAAATACTTACATATAACCTCAGCTTGTTTAGACCATGCAACTATAGGGATAAAATCTACATCAGAATTAGATTCACTTGATTTATACCTTCTATCCACAGCTATATCAAATTTCACATAACTAGTACCTGTACTTTCTGTCTTTTTTAATTCTGGATCCCTTGTTATTCTACCAAGTAAAATTATTTTATTCATAATTTTTCACCTCTCATTAAATATCCATTAATGAGTATTACCAACTAGCTCATATTTATTCAAGCTACAAATTACTTTTTAGTAGAATTTTTCATAATTACAGAATTAATCTCTACTCCAAACAGAAAAATAATGGCAGTTAAAAAAAGCCATATCATAAGTACAAAAACAGTCGCCAAACTACCATAAAATCTAGAATAATTAGCGAAATTATTTATATAAAATGCAAACATGTACGAAACTGCAACCCAACCTATGGAACTTACAATAGCACCAGGTAATACATCTCTCCATCTAAGTTTAAGTGATACTGTATATTTGTACATACTTGCAAATACAAAAATCAATATAACAATACTTAATCCATTACGTAATACATCCCAAATAATCAATACTATATGTTTAAAAGGTAATACAGAAATTAGGTACTTGCCTATTATATCACCAAATACTAATAGCAAAAGTGCTCCTAATATTGTCAATCCTAAAACTAGAGTCCATATGTATGCACTTATAGTGATTGTGATAAATGACTTTTGTTCTTTTACATCTACATCATATGCTTTATTTATAACCTTTATTACGGCTCTAAATCCAGACGATGAAGTCCATATTGCAAGAATAATTGAAAACCATAACAATCCTTGACTTTGAGAATCCAACACTTCTTTTACGATACTACTAGTTAATTCCCACACACTTTGTGGTAAAATACTCTGAAGTCCATTAATAGCCGCATTAGAATCTATATTTGTAAAACTTATTAAGTTAGTAAGAAAAATAATAAATGGGAAAAATGACAATGCTAAATAGTAGGCTAATTGTGATGCCAATGCAAAAATATCATCGTTATTAACTTTAACTAATAAATGAACTAACATATCCATCTTGGTTAAATTTGTATTTTTTTTCTTCATTTTTTCACCATTATCCTTATAAATGTTTTACAATATAATATTATACTGTATTATTTTATAAGATAGCACAAATACTATTATGTTTTATAATAGTATTTTTATATGTATATTATTTAGCTTCGTATTCTCTTGCTATCTTCTTTACTAATTTTTTAATAACACTTGCTTGAGCTACTAATGAAATAACTAATATAAACACTCTTATTCTATCTTGATCTTTTTCATCAAGATTTAATCCCTTAATCATCTCATTTAATTTTTCTTCATCTCCAATAGGATTACCTAAAAATGAATCATAACTTTGCTTTTGAATATCAGCAAACAATTTATATGCAGTTTCCCAAGAAATAATATCATCTTCTCTGTCATTTATTTCATTAAATGCTAAGCTAAATACTTTTTTAATTTCATCTGTTGTAAGTATAGGTCTCATATAACTTAAAAGCACAAGCTGAACTAAATGTAGTTTAGTATATCCTCTTTTTTTTCCATCCTCAGGCTTAGTTATAACTGAACTTTTTATATAATTTTGAACTATATTATTAGTATATTTATCCTCGGTGAATTTATCATTCAAAAAGTCAATGACTTGTGATAAAAACAAATCGTACTGTGGCAAATCTTCATATAAGACCATATTATTTTCTGACATATCTCTTACTAATTTCTTTATGTAATTGATATCAAAATGTTCCTCCATATTTTATCACCTTCATTTTTTATTCTTTTATTATATTATATAGTACGAAAAAACTTATTACAAGTTACATTGATAATCTTAGCATGAATTTAATACCATTCGACACTCTTTAACTATTAAGGTAAATATTAAAATCTTTTGTTGCTTTTTGTATATTTTTTGTACATTGTAAATTTATAATTAATAAATATCCATATGTACATATATATGGAACTTTGTACATTATTTTTTAACAAAAAAATAATTGTAAACTATTGACATTAGTAATATATGGTAGTATATTTTATATATAAGCTAATTTTTTAAAAAAACTTATACTTTTTTTTAATTTTTTTGCATTTTTATGTTGACTTTATATTACAATTTTGGTAGCATAGCAATGCAACATGTCGAAAGATGTAAAACAAGGAGGAACAATTATGAAATCAACAGGTGTAGTAAGAAGAGTAGACGAATTAGGAAGAATAGTAATTCCTATCGAACTAAGAAGAACTTTAGACATAGCAGAAAAGGATGCTTTAGAAATCTATGTAGATGGTGAACAAATCATATTAAAGAAATATGAACCAGCATGTATTTTCTGCGGTGACGCAAGGGATGTTATTAACTACAAAGGAAAGAACATCTGTAAAAATTGCTTAGCTGAAATGAAAGCAAGCGAATAATACATATAAAAAAATCCCCCAAATTTTTAATGTATTAAAATTAGGAGCTACAATTAATAAATTGTAGCTCTTTTTATCTAAATTATAATTCTAATGAATGTTTATATACATCTTTTTTACTAAGTCCTCTTTCTTTACATACTATTTTAATTGCATCTTTTTTACTATTTCCTTCAGAAATAACTTTTCTTAAATGATCTTCTATAGATAAAGAATTCCACATATTTTCTTTTTCCTGTCTAATTTCTTCTTGGGTTTTCCCAGAAATTACAATCACAATTTCTCCCTTAACCCCATTTTCCTTGAAATAATTAATAACATGTAAAATATCACCTCTAACTATTTGTTCATGTAGTTTTGTTAATTCTCTACATACAGCTATTTTTCTATTACCTAAATTCTCATAAAGTAGAGAAAGTGTACTAATAAGCCTATAGGGAGATTCATATATTATTATACTATCTTGCACATTTTTTATATCCTCAATTAATTGATTTCTCTCTTTTGAATCTCTAGAAATAAACCCTCTAAAAAGAAATCTTGTAGTATCTAATCCTGAATAAACCAAAGCTGTAGTAATTGCAGTTGCTCCTGGCAATACTTCAAATGAAATATTTTCTTCAATGCACTTTTTCACAATTACAGCCCCCGGATCTGAAATTCCAGGCGTACCAGCATCAGTTACAAGTGCTACACGACTGCCCTCTTTAATTTTTGCAATAATATCACAGCTTTTCCCTTGTTCATTATATTTATGATAACTTACCAGTGGCTTCCTTATCTCAAAATGATTTAATAATTTTAATGTTTGTCTTGTATCTTCTGCTGCAATAATATCACATTCTCTCAAAACTTCAAGGGCTCTAAGGGTAATATCCTTAAGATTTCCTATGGGTGTTGGAACTAAATATAATTTGCCATTAGCCATCCTTATCACTTCCTACCGTATATTGTATTTATTTCATCACTATAATTTCCATATTCATCATAAACATAAATAGGCTTTTCCCATTTTAAAAATGTTCCACCATCACGCTGTCCCTCAATCAAAACAATATTGGGGGCTTTTTCTATACTAGGCTGAACCATTTGTATTCTTTTAGGTTCTATTTTATACTGTCTCATTAATGTAAGAATATCAACTAATCTATCTGGCCTGTGAACCATAAACATCCTTCCATTATCTTTTAACAAAATTCTAGCTGCAGATATAACATTTTCTAATTTGCACTTTATTTCATGACGTGCAATAGCTAAATTGTCTTCTGGGTTTACAATTCCAGAATTACTTAACTTGTATGGCGGATTTACAGTTAACACATCAAATCTACCAAGTTCTTTAATTTTATCAATATCTCTTAAATCCATATTAATAAAGCTAATTTTATCTTCTAAGCCATTATATTTTGAACTTCTATTAGCCATTTCAACCATTTCTTCTTGTATTTCTAACCCAATAATTTTTTTAGGATTATATTTTCCCATAAGTAAAAATGGTATAATACCAGTTCCAGTACATAAGTCAATTACTTCAAATTTTCTTTTTACATTTGCAAAATATGATAATAAAACAGCATCTATTCCAAACTTAAATCCATCTCTTTTTTGTATAATTTTTAAATTATTAAGTTGTAAATCATCTATAGATTCATCATCATATACTAAATTCATAAAAATCTCCAATCTACTTTTATAATAAAATCAAATAATATTATACCTTAATACTATTATAATAACAAACTATCATATAAAAAAAGAACTACCAACATATTGATAGCTCTTTTTAGTATGTTCTTAATATTCTTAATTAAATATTCTTCTTGCAGTATAAAATCTATATACTGGTGCAACTTTTACAACATCACCAGTTTGTGGTGCATGAATCATCATACCTCCACCAACATATATTCCAACATGTCCAGTATGTGGGAATACTAAATCACCTGGTTGTAATTCACTTTGAGATACTGTTCTTCCTGAATTAAGTTGATCATATGTAGTTCTTCCAATTTCTATTCCAGCTGCTACTCTGTAAACGTATGATGTAAATCCAGAGCAATCAAATGTATTTGGTCCAGAAGCTCCGTATACATATTGTTTTCCTAAATGTTTATAAGCTTCATTAAGTAATGCTTGTACACTGCCTGATCCTGTAACACCTACACTACTAGTATCTCCTCTATTAGCACTGCTAACTGCAGCACTATTTGATGAAGATTGTTGTCTCTCATTTGCAGCAGCTTGTCTTGCTGCTTCTTCTGCATCCTTAGTAGCTTTTAAAGTCTTACCAGCTTCTATTGCTGTATTAATTTCATTAACTACTGTAGGACTCTTTATTTGATTATCTCTTAAAGATCTTAATTGTGATATAGCATTAGCAAGTTCTGTTGCTGTACTATTTTGATTATTACATACTGCAATAGGACCTGAAACTATCTTTCTTTCTTCTTCTGATAAATATAATTTATCAAATTGATTTTGCTCTTCTTTAGCCTGTATAAGCAAATCTTCTTGTTCTTTCTTCTTAGATGATTTCTCTGCTGTTTTGTTATTTATATCTTCATTTAAAGCAACGATTTCATCTTGCTTTGATTGTAATTCATCAACCTTATTGTCTAACTCTTCCTTAGTACTAACTACCTCTTTAACTACCTTTTGATCTAAGCTAACTATTTTTGAAGCTGAATTTATTCTGCTAATTAAATCACTAACACTATCTGCAGAAAAAATAATAGATAAATAACTAGTTTGTCCACCAGATTTATAAACTTCTCTTAGTCTTTGACCTAATACACCTTCTTTATCAGAAATTTCTTCTTTAACTAGCTCTATTTCATTATTTGTATCACTTATTTGATCATTTAAGTCATTAATCTTAGATTTATTATCTTCCATTTGACTAACTAAGTTACTTATATCATTGTCCAAATTTTGAACTTTTTCATTTATATCTTCAACTTTTTTCTTTAATTCCTCATATTGTGTTCTTGCTTGTTCAACGCTAGTTGGCTCCGCCTTAGCACTTATTACAGGTAATAATGACGTTGTAACAAATAACGTACCCGCTAATGCTGCAATTAATCTTTTTTTCATTAAAAATGGTCTATACTGACCATCCCTCCTTTCAATTTGTTATTTTTTCTCTAGTTCTCGTACCTTTAATTTTAATCATTTATTCCTTATGTATCAAATACAATATAAATTATAACATTATATTAATAATTAATCAAAGTTTTATTAATGTATGTATTGGTTTTCAATAAGTATTAACAAGTTTTTATCTTCATATAAATCCATTATGCTCTATTTTTCTTTAATATTCTACGTTTATATTCTTAATTTTTAATTGTATTTTATGTTTTTTAGTTTACAATGTTAAAATTTTGTACATTATTGATTTTATAGTTTTTTTACATTTGATATTTTGGTTTAAATTTTGTTTGACATAATAATTCAAAAAATATATAATGTAAATGTTGCGGGGTGTGGCGCAGATGGTAGCGCGCATGGTTTGGGACCATGAGGTCGCAGGTTCGAGACCTGTCACCCCGACCATTTTTACAAAAAGATAGGTTTTATAACCTATCTTTTTTGTGTATGTTATTTTCTTTTCCAGCTGCTTTGCAAAGTGCTATGCAAATTACAATACTAATTATATAAAAAAACAAAATAATATTTTCATTTCTTATCACATCCTAAAAGTATTCCTATTCACTATAGTATTTGCTTAATACTTAAATTATATGATAATAAGGAGATGTTTATGATAAATAAAATTAAAGGTGTAATTTTCGATTTAGATGGTACTTTAATAGATTCCATGTGGATATGGGAGCAGATAGATATTGATTATTTCAATAAATTAAATATACCTATGCCAAAGGACCTTAAAGATAAAATAAACCATTTAAGCTTTAAAGATACTGCAATATATTTCAAAAATACTTTTAATATTCCTGATTCTATTGATGAAATTTGTGAAGAATGGAATAATCGCGCTCTATTTTATTATTCAAATAAAGTTGCACTAAAGCAAGGAGTATTAAAATTATTGAAATTTCTAAAATCTAGGAATATAAAAATAGCCCTTGCAACAAGTAATTCTGAAATTCTTCTAAAAGCATCATTAACACACACAAAAATCATAGATTATTTTGATGTAATTTCCACAACTAGTGAAGTAAATAATGGGAAAAACAAGCCTGATATTTATTTATTAACAGCAAAAAAATTATCTTTAGATCCAAAAAATTGCTTAGTATTCGAAGACATATATGAGGCTATTATAGGTGCAAAATCTGCAGGAATGACTGTTTGTGCTATATATGATAAATATTCAGATTATAATAAAGATAAAATTACTAAATTGTCAGATTTTTATATAAAAGATTTCACTGAAATTATTCCAAAAATAGTATAAAAAAAGACCATTGTTTTTGCAATGGTCTTTTTAATTAGTTATATTGTTACATTCTTTCAACTTTATGTTTACTTTCAAGTTCTCTCAATACTTCATTATATTTTTTTATTTGTGCTTGTTGATTTAATTGTTTTAAAATTGCATCCTTAACTTCATCATATTCTTTTACCTTAGAATCATTTTTTGCATCTACAACTATTAAATGATATCCAAATTGTGTTTTTACAGGTTCACTAACTACATTAAGTTCAGAGTTAAATGCTGCTTCTTCAAATTCTGGAACCATCATACCTTTTCCAAATACTCCTAAGTTTCCGCCTTGATCCTTTGATGGACAAGAAGAATATTTTTTTGCTGCTTCTTCAAATGATATTTTATTAGTATCAATTTCTTCTTTTATTTCTTTTGCTTTTTCTTCTGAATCAACTAAAATATGTTTTGCAGAAACTGTTGGTTGTTCTTTAAACATATCTTTATTGTCATTGTAATATTTTTCTGCATCATTCTCTGTAATTGTAACTTCTGATAAAACTTTATTCATAGTCATACGAATTAATAAATCCTTCGCATAATTTTCCATCTCAGTTTTAAACTCTTCTGTTTTGTTTAATTCAATTTCTTCTCCCAATTTATTCATTAATTCAAAACCTATTGTTTGTTCTAATAATGCTTTTTTTCCTTCTTCAGTAGAAAAATATCCTCTCTTATCTTCTGGATATCTATTTATTATATCGTTTAAATCCTTTTCTGTAATTTCAAATTCGTCTATTTTAGCTAAAACCTTATTTTCCATAATCATACTCCTTTTTATTTATTCTTTATAATTCTATCAAGATATTTATAATATAACAATATAAATATATACATTTAGATAAAAAAAAATTGTTTCTAAAACACTAGAAACAATTTCTTGGTGGCTCGAACTGGAATCGAACCAGTGACACGAGGATTTTCAGTCCTCTGCTCTACCG
>JAAYQS010000046.1 GCA_012519155.1 Clostridiales bacterium | reverse complement strand
GGAGGTCGAGGGTTCGAGCCCCTTCTGGGTCGCCATTTTAAATTAAATATATAATATGCTGGCATGGCTCAATTGGTAGAGCAGCTCACTTGTAATCAGCAGGTTGTAGGTTCGAGTCCTATTGCCAGCTCCATTAAATATGGCTCCTTGGTCAAGCGGTTAAGACACCACCCTTTCACGGTGGTATCAGGGGTTCGATTCCCCTAGGAGTCACCATTTTTACTTTGGGCGCATAGCTCAGCTGGGAGAGCATCTGCCTTACAAGCAGAGGGTCACAGGTTCGAGCCCTGTTGTGCCCACCAATAAAAATTAATTTAATAAGGCTAAAAAATATGCTGGCATGGCTCAATGGTAGAGCAGCTGACTTGTAATCAGCAGGTTGTAGGTTCGATTCCTATTGCCAGCTCCATTTGGATGAGTTCCCGAGTGGCCAAAGGGGGTAGACTGTAAATCTGTTACGTTTCGTTTCGATGGTTCGAATCCATCCTCATCCACCATAAAAAAGTAAGATATGTCTTGCTTTTTTTTCTTTTTTATAATATAATTCTTTTGTATTAAAAATAAATAATTTTAGATAATTAAACTCTTATCAAGAGAGGTGGAGGGACAAGGCCCTATGAAGCCCGGCAACCTGTTTTTCAAGGTGCCAATTCCTGTAGGATTTTTTCTACAAGATGAGAGAGAATACGATAAGTATGACCTCTTCATTTTGTGAAGAGTTTTTTTATTGCAATAAATAACAAAGAGAGGAGATATGAAATGAAAAGATTATTTACATCAGAATCAGTAACAGAAGGACATCCTGACAAAATATGTGATCAAATTTCAGATGGAATACTAGATGCTATATTATCAAAAGATCCTTATGCAAGAGTAG
Organism: Clostridiales bacterium; assembly: GCA_012519155.1. Classification (GTDB taxonomy): domain Bacteria; phylum Bacillota; class Clostridia; order Clostridiales; family Clostridiaceae; genus Clostridium. The sequence goes on along the minus strand of JAAYQS010000046.1, from coordinate 19,166 downwards.
CTTGTGAAACATGCACTACAACAGGTATGGTAATGGTAATGGGAGAAATAACAACTAACTGTTATGTTGATATACCTAAGGTTGTAAGACAAACAATAAGAGAAATTGGATATGATAGAGCAAAGTATGGATTTGACTGTGATACATGCTCAGTACTTACATCTATTGATGAACAATCTGCTGATATTGCTATGGGAGTAGATGAAGCTCTTGAATCAAGAAAAGGAGAAAAGGATGATATAGAAGCGGTAGGTGCTGGAGATCAAGGAATGATGTTTGGTTTTGCTACAAATGAAACACCAGAATATATGCCACTACCAATAGCTATGGCTCATAGATTATCAAGAAAGCTTACTGAAGTAAGAAAAAATGGTACATTACCATATTTAAGACCAGATGGTAAGACACAAGTAACTGTAGAATATGAAAATGATAAACCAGTTAGAATTGATGCTATTGTAATATCAACTCAACATAGTGAAAAAGTCACATTAGAACAAATAGAAAAAGATTTAAGAGAATATGTAATTAAAGCTGTAATTCCACAAGAATTATTAGATGATAATACAAAGTATTACATAAATCCTACTGGGAGATTTGTTGTAGGTGGTCCTCAAGGAGATTCTGGTCTTACTGGTAGAAAGATAATTGTTGATACATATGGAGGATATGGAAGACATGGCGGTGGTGCTTTTTCAGGAAAAGATCCAACAAAGGTTGATAGATCAGCAGCATATGCAGCAAGATGGGTAGCTAAAAATTTAGTGGCAGCGGGAGTTGCTGATAAATTAGAAATACAACTTGCTTATGCAATTGGTGTTGCAAAGCCTGTATCAATAGAAATTGATACATTTGGCACTGGAAAAGTAAGCGAAGAAAAATTAGTTGAAATAGTTCAAAAGGTATTTGATTTAAGACCGGGTGCTATTATTAGAGATTTAGATTTAAGAAGACCTATTTACAAGCAAACAGCTGCTTATGGACATTTTGGAAGAACAGATGTAGATCTTCCATGGGAACACCTAGATAAGGTTTCTGAAATAAAAAAAGAATTATAATTAATTGTAATAGAGAGTTACACATTTTTTTAGAAGTGTAATTCTCTATTTATATTTATACTTCTATTTTTTACTTCATAAAAAGTATGATATAATTATTTCTAATAATAAGTTTTATTTGGAGAGATAATATATATGGAAGTCTTAGAAGGATTTGTGGAGGGCATAAAATACAAAAATGAAGATACTGGTTATATTGTTGCAAGAGTTAATGTGGATAAATCTTCAATAACAGTAGTGGGAACAGTTCCTTTTCTAAAAGAAAGTCAACATATAAAAATCACAGGTCAATGGACGGAACATAGAACTTTTGGAAAACAATTTGCTATATCACAATGTGAAGAAATTGTACCAACTACAATAGAAGGTATAAAACAATATTTGTCTTCTGGAATTATCAGGGGTATAGGTCCTGTTACAGCTAAAAAGATTATTAATCATTTTGGAGAAGATACCATAAAAATATTAGATGAAAATATTGAAAAACTAAAAGAAGTAGATGGAATAGGAGAAAAGAAATTTAATATAATAAAAGAATCTTATCTAGAACATAATGAACTTAAAGATATAATGATATATTTTCAAGGTTTTGGCATTAGCCAGGGGCAGTGTTTAAAAATATATAAAACTTTTGGAAAAGATGCTAAAAATATAATTCAGCAGGATCCATTTTTATTATGTGCAGAAATTAAAGGTATAGGATTTTTAACTGCTGATAGAATTGCAGGCCTTATGGGAGTATTAAAAGATGATGAATCTAGAATTAAAAGTGGTATAATTTATATTATAAATAAATTTTGTAATTTTGGTAATACATATATGCCTAAAGAAAAGGCTCTTAAAGAAGCAGTAGAACTTTTAGATGTGGATAGTGAATTAGTAGATAGATGTATATATAATTTAATTGCTGATAAAAAAATAGAATGTGAAATTTTTAATGATTTAGAATGTTTATTTATTCCAATATATTATTATAGTGAATTAGGAATAACAGAGCGAATAGCAAAATTATCAATGGAAAATTTTCAGACAATAAATTGTGATATTGATTTTGAGATAAAACAATTTGAAAGGCAAAATAAAATGCAATTTGCTATATCACAAAAGGAAGCAATAAAAGGTGCTTTTACAGATGGAATTGAAATAATAACAGGTGGTCCTGGAACTGGAAAAACTACTATAATAAAAGCTATAATAGAAATATATGAAAATCATAATATGAAAGTTTTGCTTGCAGCTCCAACGGGAAGAGCAGCCAAAAGAATGACAGAGTCAACAGGAAGAGAAGCTAAAACTATTCACAGACTTTTAGATATTGGCGCAGGGGAAGAAGATATAGTATTAGGAGGAGCCGAAGATCCTTTAGAAGGTGACGTTATAATTATAGATGAAGCCTCTATGATTGATATTTTTCTTATGTATAATTTATTAAAAGCTATTAAACTTGGTTCAAGATTAATTATTGTAGGAGATGTTGATCAACTTCCATCAGTAGGTCCTGGAAATGTTTTAAAAGATTTAATACAAAGTGATTTTATAAAAACAGTAAAGCTAAATGAAATATTTAGGCAAGGGAAGGAAAGTCTTATTATTACTAATGCTCATAGAATTAATAATGGTGAAATGCCTATACTAAATCAAAAAGATAAAGATTTCTTTTTTCAAAGATATGAAAATATGGAAGGTATCTTAAAAACACTTTTAGATCTTATTAATAGAAGGCTTCCAGGTTTTAATAAGAAATGGGATAGAATGAGGGATATTCAAATACTCGCACCTATGAAAAAAGGTATTCTTGGAGTTGTGAATTTAAATGAAAAGCTTCAAGAAGTTCTTAATCCACCTTCAAAATCAAAAAAGGAAAGGAAGATGCATGGTACTATCTTTAGAGAAGGAGATAAGGTAATGCAGACTAAAAATAATTATTCGCTTAAATGGAAAAATATAGACGGCGTTGATAATGCTGAAGGTGAAGGCGTTTTTAATGGAGATATGGGATTTATAAAATCAATAAATGAAGAAGAAAGAACAATAACTGTGGAATTTGATGATAATAAAGTTGCTGTTTATACTTCAGAAAATGTTGAAGAATTAGAATTAGCATATGCAATAACAATTCACAAAAGTCAGGGAAGTGAATTTAAAGTTGTTGTTATTCCAGTATATATGGGGTCTCCTTTTTTGATGAATAGAAATCTTATATATACAGCAATTACAAGGGCTAAAGAATTAGTTACAGTAGTGGGATATCCAAAGGCATTAAAGTATATGATTGAAAATACAAATGATATGGAAAGATATTCTACATTGTGTATGAGAATAAAAGCATTGCTATTAAATGATATTTTTGAAGAATAGGTGATAAAATGATTGTTGATAAAAAAGCTGTCAATGAAGAATATAATAATGTAATTAATGAAATTCTTCAGTGGTATTATAAAAAAATAAAAACTTTGAGTATTGTATCTCCACCATATAATGACATAAGTATATTTATTGACATTATTTTAGAAGTTCTTCAAGATAAAAAAAATAAGATTTTGTACATATGGAATGGTGAGAAAAGTAATAAATCTTTATTAGCTTCGTTAAGAGAAAAAAATAATGATTTTACTCATAACTTTATTAGTAGTGGTAAGTGTGATGAAAACTTGGTTTTTACCAACTCAAAATATATTGAAGAAATAAATGACAGTTATGATTTGGTGATTTTTGATGATATTTCTGAATTCTCTAAGGTTACTAAACAAGAAATTGCTATAAAATATTTATGGCTTACTCATATATCTAAAAAGGTTATATTATATACAATGGAAAAAACCTTAAATATAGGAGAATGTCTAGATATACCATATATGCATATACAAAAGCCGTTTTGTGAGCCAAGGGTAATACAAACCAAGGTTAATTTAGAAGAGGATATACCTTTTATGCTTTATGATTATTTAAAATGGTTTATAGATAATAAAGAAATTACTGTTCTTATTGTTCCTGACTGTAAAAAGATGCAATGTGTATATGACTATTATTTAAATAAGTTAAAGTTGAAAAATTGCAAAATATATCTTGCTCATAAGGAAAATAAAAAAAGAATTATTAATGAAGTATTAAATTTAAAAAATAAGTCAATAATTATAATAACTGATAGTATTGATTTAAAGATTTTACAACATAGAAAGGCAAATATAGTTGTTTTGTTTGCTGATAATAGAAAGTTTACTTATAAAAAATTGATTTATCTTTGTGGTGTAGAAAATAAATTAGATGAAAAAGCTCCTGAAATTTTATTCGTTCTTAATGAAATAACAGATGAAATCAATGCTGTTAGGAATATAGCAAGAGGATTTAATAAAAGAATATGGGAAAAGAAATATTTAAAAGAATAAAAGAATTTTTTTATATGTTATTGAAAGGACTTCTTGATGTTATATATCCAAGGGAGTCTTTTTGCATTTTATGTAGAAAAAATGAAACTGATTATGTTATATGCAATTCTTGTAAGAAAAAAATAAAAAAATGTTCTAAAGATGATATAGCTTATGGATATTATAAAGGGCAATTAAAAACTATTATTTTGAAATTTAAGTTTGAAAGAGATTTTAATGCAGGAGATGTATTAGTACAATTTTTAGCTGAAAAGATTGATACAAACAAGTACAGTAACTTTTATATAACATATATTCCAATAACAAAAGAAAACTACAGAAAAAGAGGTTTTAATCAATGCAGATATATTGCATTAGAGGTTGCAAGGCTCAATAATATAGAAGTTATAGAATGTTTAAAACTTGTAAAAAAGATAAAAATACAGAAGGAACTTTCAAAGGAAGAAAGAAGAGAAAATATAAAAGGAGCTTTTAAAATTATAAATAGTAATTTAGTTTATAAAAAAAGAATACTACTAATTGATGATGTAATGACAACAGGAGCAACAATAAATGAAGGTAAAAGTGTTTTAATTGCTGCAGGTGCTAGTGAAGTTAAACAATTAGTTTTAGCAAGAGCGGAAATATAACAAAAAATAGTAAAGAAATAGCAAAAATAAGTTTAATAATTTAAGTATTTTTTTATATTAGTTAATAGAATGTATACGTTTATAAAAATTCTGTAAACAAACATTAATTCTATTGAGTTTTAATATAAATAGGAGTAATATATATGTATAAAATTAAATAACATAAATGTGAAAAGATAACAGATGAGAGGGGCTGGGAATATGAAAGTAACAATAGTAGCAAAAAATTTAGAGGTAACACCTGCCTTGAAAGAAATGGTTGAAAAGAAGATATCTAAGTTAGATAAATATTTTGAACCAAATGTTGAGGCAAAAGCCACATTGTCAGTTCAAAAAAATAGACAAATATTCGAAGTAACAATTCCATTTAATGGAGTTATTTTAAGAAGAGAAGAAGCTACAGATGATATGTACAAATCAATTGATATAGTTGAAGAAAAGCTTCAAAGACAAATAAGAAAGCAAAAAACAAAACTTGCAAGAAAAAATTCTGGTGGTTCACTTAGATATCCAGATTTCTTAGCTAGTGAAGTTAAAGATGAGGCAGAGGTAGAAAATGCTCCTAAAGTTGTAAAAACTAAAAATTTTGGAGTTAAACCAATGTCACAAGATGAGGCAGTACTTCAAATGGAAATGCTTGGCCATAGCTTTTTTGTATATGAAGATGCTGATTCAAATAATATAAGTGTATTATATAAGAGAAACGATGGAAACTATGGTTTAATAGAACCAGAATATTAAATTTTAAATTGTTTTTACTAGACTTTGTAAAAGATATATTATTTTTTACAAAGTCTTTTTTTATAAAAAAAAATATTTAATAATAAAAAAGCTAAAATATGTTAATATTTAAATATATCATGTTGAAAATAGTATACTCTAAGTGGTATAATTGTGTAATGATAATATTGTATGGTTTTAAACAAAGCAATTGAATCAGTATTAATGGAAATATATAGTGTTTTGAAAGGATGAAATTATGGGATTATTTAAAAAAATATTTAAATCGTATAGTGAAAGAGAAGTAAATAGAATAAAGCCAATGATTGATAAAATAGATGCATTAGATGAATCTATGCAAAAATTATCTGATGACGAGTTAAAGGCAAAAACTGATGAATTTAAAAAGAGATTAGAAAATGGTGAAACTTTAGATAACATTCTAATAGAAGCATTTGCAGTAGTAAGAGAAGCTTCATCAAGAGTTTTAGGATTAAAACATTATAGAGAGCAATTAATTGGTGGTATAGTATTACATCAAGGAAGAATTGCTGAAATGAAAACTGGTGAAGGTAAAACATTAGTTGCAACTTTACCTGCATATTTAAATGCATTAACAGGTAATGGTGTTCATGTAATTACAGTAAATGATTATCTAGCTACAAGAGATAGTGAACAAATGGGGCAGCTTTATGGCTTTTTAGGTTTAACAACAGGTGTAATAGTTCATGGACTAACAAATGATCAAAGAAGAGAAGCATACGGATGTGATATTACATATGGTACTAATAACGAATTTGGATTTGATTATTTGAGAGATAACATGGTTATTTATGCAGAAGAAAGAGTTCAAAGGGTATTAAACTTTTGTATAGTGGATGAAGTTGACTCTATATTAATAGATGAAGCTAGAACTCCTCTTATAATATCTGGTGCTGGAGACAAGTCAACAGATTTTTATAAAGTAGCCGATTATTTTGTTAAAGGATTAAAGGAAGAAGAAGATTATACAATTGATGAAGAAGCAAAAGCAGTTATGCTTACTGATGAAGGTATAAAAAAAGCTGAAAAAGCATTTAATGTTACAAACTATGCAGATGGTGAAAATATGTCACTTCAACATTATGTAACTCAAGCCTTAAGAGCTAACTATTCAATGAAGAAAGATAAAGATTACATGGTTAAAGATGGTGAAGTAATAATTGTTGATGAATTCACTGGAAGACTTATGGAAGGTAGAAGATATTCAGATGGATTACATCAGGCTATTGAAGCAAAAGAAGGAGTTAAAATTGCTAGAGAATCAAAAACTCTTGCAACTATAACATTCCAAAATTTCTTTAGAATGTATAAGAAACTTTCTGGTATGACAGGTACTGCACAAACAGAAGAAGGGGAATTTAGAGAAATTTATGGATTAGATGTTATTGTTATTCCAACTCACAAACCAATAGCAAGAATTGATTATCCAGATTTAGTATATAAAAATGAAAAAGGTAAATTAAATGCCATAGTTGAAGATATAGTTGAAACTAATAAGACAGGTCAACCAGTGCTTGTTGGTACAGTAAGTATTGAAAAATCAGAAGCTCTTTCTAAGCTTTTAAAGAAGAGAGGTATAAAGCATCAAGTATTAAATGCTAAATATCATGAACAGGAAGCAGAAATAATCAGTCATGCTGGGGAAATGGGCATGGTTACTATTGCCACTAATATGGCAGGTAGAGGTACTGATATTAAGCTTGGAGAAGGAGTTAAAGAAGTTGGAGGTCTTAAGATAATAGGTACATCAAGACATGAATCTAGAAGAATTGATAATCAGCTTAGAGGTCGTTCAGGAAGACAAGGAGACCCAGGTGCATCAAGATTCTATATATCTCTTAATGATGATTTAATGAGAATATTTGGTTCTGAAAGAATTCAAGGTATAGTGGATAAAGGATTAGATGATAATGAAGCATTAGAGAATAAATTCCTTACAAAGCAAATTGAAAATGCACAAAAGAAAGTTGAAGGTAATAACTTTAATATAAGAAAGACTTTACTTGGATATGATGATGTTATGAATACTCAAAGAGAAGTTATATATTATCAAAGATCTGAAGTCCTTGAAGGTAAGGATCTTAAGGATAACATTATTTCAATGACAAAAGAAGTTATTAAAAATGCAGTACAAATGCATTTAAAAAATGCTGATGATTCAATAGAAAAAGAAGTTAAGAAACTTGTAGCATATTTAGATGAAATTTGTGTGCCAGAAGAACTTGTAGATGTTAAAGAATTATGTGAATTATCTGATGAAGAAATTACAGAAAAATTAACAAATATAGCTTTAGATATATATGAAAAGAAAGAAAAAGAATTTACTCCTGAGAAGATGAGAGAACTTGAAAGAGTTATTCTTCTTAGAACAGTTGATTCAAGATGGATGGATCATATAGACAATATGGATCATTTAAAACAAGGTATGGGACTTAGAGCATTTAAGCAACAAGATCCAGTTCAAGCATATCAAATGGAAGGTAGTGCTATGTTTGAAGAAATGATTGAAGGAATAAAAGTTGATACAGTAAAATATATGTTCCACGTTCAAATGCAAAAGGCACCAGAAAGAGAAAGAGTAGCTAAGGAATCTGCTGCTGTTCATCCAGGTGGAGATGGATCTTCTGAAGAAGTAAAAAGAAAGCCTGTTGTAAAAGAAGTAGAAATAGGAAGAAATGATTTATGTCCATGTGGAAGTGGAAAAAAATATAAAAATTGTTGTGGAAGACAAGTATAAGTGATATTATCTATATAAAGGCAGGATGCAGAGGTTATTTTAATAAATTCTGCATCTTTTTTGTTAATTAATTTTAAGGATGTGATTTTGTGATAGTTGAGCTTGAAAATGAAATGCTTAAAGTATCAAGATTAAAAGAAAGTATAGAAGAAATGAGTGAGTCACTTTGACAAGGAAGGTATTGAAAAACAAATACAAGAGCTTGATCTAAAGATGCAAGAAGAAGGCTTTTGGGACGATGTTAAAAATGCTGAAGAAGTAACAAAGGAAAGCAAAAGATTAAAAGATAAAATAGCTAGATATAAAGATATAAAGGCTAAGATTGATGATGCAGAAGTTTTATATGAACTTATGGAAGAAAATGATGATGAAAGTGCAAGAGAAATTATTGAATCTATAAAATCTGCCGAAAAAGAAATAGAAGCATATAAAATTGAAATATTATTAAATGGTGAATATGATAAAAATGATGCTATTTTAAGCTTACATGTTGGGGTTGGTGGAGCAGATGCTAATGATTGGACTGAAATGTTATTAAGGATGTATACTAGATGGTGTGAAAAGAAAGAATATTCAGTAGAAATATTAGAACTTTTAGAAGGGGATGAGGCAGGAATAAAAAGTGTCATATTAAGTGTGAAAGGTGAAAATGCTTATGGATATCTAAAAGCCGAAAAAGGAATTCATCGTTTAGTTAGAATATCACCTTTTAATGCAAATGGAAAAAGACAAACATCCTTTGCTTCTGTAGAAGTTTTACCACAACTTACAAAAGACCAAGATATTGATATACGACCTGAAAATTTGAAAGTAGATACTTTTAGATCAAGTGGTGCTGGTGGTCAGCATATTAATAAAACTGAATCAGCTATAAGAATAACACATATACCTACTGGCATTGTAGTTCAATGTCAAAACGAAAGAAGTCAATTTTCAAATAGAGAAACTGCTATGGCAATGCTTAAGTCAAAACTTATTGAACTTAAAGAAAGGGCACATAAAGAAAAAATAGAGGATTTAACTGGAGAACTTAAGGATATGGGCTGGGGGAGCCAAATAAGATCTTATGTATTTCATCCATATAGTATGGTTAAAGATCATAGAACAAATGTTGAAACTTCAAATGTAAATGCAGTTATGGATGGTGATATTGATAAGTTTATTAATGCATACTTATCTATGACTAGTAAATAATTTTTAAGTTAATAACAAAATTTGTAGAATATATTTCTAAGGGGGCAAATAATTTGGATACAAATGAAATGTTTAATACAATAAAGTTATTTTGTACACTTATTATTTTATTAACAGTATCAACAGAAATTGGTTTCTTAATACAAAAAATAATTGTTGATATAAGGACAATAGCTATAGCTTCAGCAATTTCAATACTATTATTTATTATTATTTCAGTAAAGAGTATAATATTTGCAGCATTAAGTTCATTAGTTATATACATTTTTCTATTAGATAAATTAGTAAATAAGGATGAAGAAATTCCAGGAGTTGTTTTGGCATCAATTATTGGAATAGGAATTGGAGTAGTTGTACTTATTAATTATGGTACATCAATATTTAATATATAAATTTAAGGCTATTATGATGGATTTTTATAAGCCATTATAATAGCCTAATTTATTTGATTTTGTTAATAAAAAGTAAAAAAAGGCAATATTACAACTTACTTTGGTAAATAAGAAGTATAATTAAGATATGTAAGGAGGGATTACTATGATTTGCAGAGTTGATTATATAAAGAGAAAAAGAATATTGCTACCTATTGATGGAACAGAAAGAAGCCTTCATTCAATAGAATTGATAAAAAGCATTTATGCTAAAAATCAAATAGATATAATTGTTATGAATGTAAAAGAATTAGTATTTATGAATGGAATGATTATTGCAGAAGAATTAAAAAATACAGAAGATTCTGCAAATAACATCTTAAATGAAGCAGCAGAGTTACTAAAGGGGTATTCTGTAAAAACATATTTCACATATGGATATGCAAGTGATGAAATTTTAAGAGTTGCAAAAGAGGAGTATATAGATGTAATAGTTATGACAAAGTCAACCAAGAAAGGATTAACAAGAATGCTTGGTTCTGTCACTACAAATGTTATGAAAAAGGCAAATTGTATAGTTATGATAGTTCCTGAATAGGAAGTATCATAACTTGTTATGAATAGTTCCTGAATAGGAAGTATAATAATTGTTTTTATAATGTTTTTTATTGTTATATAACTTTTATTAAAAAGAAAGAGTATCTTAATGTAGATTAATTCTAAATTAAGATACTCTCAGTAGTTACAATTAAATACCTAAATTATTTTAGTGTATTTTCGTATTGCTCTACCATTCTTTTTACCATTTCTCCACCTACGGAACCACATTGTTTTGAGCTTAAGTTTCCGTTGTAATCTGAAAATGGAACTCCTAACTCTTGTGCAACTTCAGTTTTAAATCTGTTTAAACCATTTTTTGCTTCTGGAACTAATTCTTGATTAGACATAACAGATCCCTCCTTTGGGTGTTTTGGTATATTTATAAGATGATAATGTAATCACCTTACACTATTATATTTTCCTTATTAAAAATAAATATTCCATGTAATTTGTGGCGGCTAAAGAATAATAATCAAAAATATACAATAAATAATATAAAAATAAATATAAAATTGTTGACAGAAGTTAAATATTCATGTAAAATAGAATTTATCTTAGGGGTATGGCTCAATTGGTAGAGTAGTGGTCTCCAAAACCATTGGTTCTGGGTTCAAGTCCTAGTGCCCCTGCCAAATATTAAGTTGTAATGAAAGTGTCATTGCAACTTTTTTTATTTTTAATATTAAAATATTACTAAAATTTGCTAATATTTATTGTTTTAAAAACTTAAATAAGATATACTATTAATGATTAGTTTGATTGTCAAAATATTTTATTGACAAAGAAAGTGAGGAATAAATATGGAAATAAAACCTTTAGTTATAGGAAATATCAAAATACCATTTCCAATAGTACAAGGTGGTATGGGTGTTGGAATATCATTATCTGGATTAGCATCTGCTGTGACAAATGCTGGAGGATTAGGTGTTATATCATCTGCTCAAATTGGATATAGAGAAAAAGGGTTTTTTGACAATGCCAAGAAATGCAATTTAAAAGCGTTAAAAGATGAAATAAAATTAGCGAAGAAAAAAACTAACAATGGCCCTATTGGAGTAAACATAATGGTAGCTACAAGAGATTATGAAGATTATGTAAAGACTGCAATAGAAGCAGGTATTGATATTATAGTATCAGGTGCTGGACTTCCAACAATGTTACCTAAAATAGTAAAAGAAACTAAGGTTAAAATAGCTCCAATTGTATCTTCATTAAAGGCTGCAAAGGTTTTACTAAAATTGTGGGATAAACATGATAATGTAACGGCTGATATGGTTGTAATAGAAGGACCAAAAGCAGGTGGTCATTTAGGGTTTCATAAAGAAAATTTAGAAGAAGAAACAAAGAATTTTAGCAAAATTGTTGAACAAATCATTCCAGAAGTAAAAAAATATGAAGAGAAATATGATAAAAAAATACCAGTAATAGTTGGTGGTGGAGTTTTTGATGGCTCTGATATATATAAATATTTAAAATTAGGTGCTGACGGTGTACAAATGGCAACTAGATTTGTAGCAACTGAAGAATGTGATGCAGACATAAAATATAAAGAATGTTATGTAAAAGCAAAGGAATCAGATGTTGTTATTGTTAATAGTCCAGTTGGTATGCCTGGAAGAGCAATACTAAATGATTTCGTTAAAAAAACAAGAGAATCAAAAATAGAAATAACAAAATGTTTTAGGTGTTTAGCTGCATGTAATCCTACTAAGGCTCCTTATTGTATAAGTAAAGCATTAATAAATGCTGTAAAAGGAAATGTAGATGAAGGACTAATTTTTTGTGGTTCTAATGTTGATAAAGTTAAAGAAATTACTACAGTAAATAATATTTTTAGTGAAATAAAAGATTTTTTATTAAAAGCTGAATAATAAAAGTGTAACTGGATAAAATAATAGTGTAAGCAAGGTAATTAATTTTGGCTTGCACTTTATCTTTTTATTATATCAAATACCAAAGGAGTGATCTGTATGTCAAATCAAAAGTTAGTCCCAGAAGCTAAAAATGGTTTAAGCAGATTTAAAACTGAAGTTGCACAAGAGTTAGGAGTTCCATTTTCAGATTACAACGGAAACTTAAGCTCAAAACAATGTGGTTCCGTAGGTGGAGAAATGGTAAAAAGAATGGTAGCACAATATGAAAATTCAATGAAATAGTAATTATTATTTGTTAGAAGTAAAATAATTATCTTTTAATAAAATAATTCATTAATTTTCGTTGTTACCGAGGAAGCTATAGCTTTGTGCTATAGCTTTCTTTTATACTATTAGAAAGTTGGTGATTTTAAATGGGCAAAATTAATATATACATAAATATAGTAAGTATTATAATATTGTCTTTAATTAATATATTACCTAGCATTTCTTATAATGAATTAAGTAATAATTTTTTTCAATATAAAATAAAAAATGATGAAATAAAAATATTAAAATATATAGGAAATGAAAAAAATATAAGTATTCCAGAAATAATAGATGGCAAGATAGTAACATCAATAGAAAAAAATGCCTTTACATGTAATAAAAAAATAGAAAAAATATATATACCTTATTGCATAAAAAATATTGAGCAAAATGCTTTATTTACTGGAAATTCTCAAACAATAATAGAGGTTTCATCAAAAAATCTAAATTATTATAGCTATGGTGGATCGTTATATAGCAATGATAAAAAAACATTAGTAAGATGGTGTGAAAAGTATGGAGATTTTAGGGGCGTTTTATCATCCGTTGAAAATATAGGTGAATATGCATTTGCAGGATGTAATAAAATAACCAATATAGATATACCTAATAATATAAAAAGTATTGGAGATTATGCATTTGCAAATTGCAGTAATGTAGTAACTATTAAACTTTCAAGCTCTATGACAAGAATAAATCCATATAGCTTTTTTTGTTGTAAAAATTTAAAAAAAATATATATTCCAAATGAAGTATATGAAATACAGGATTATGCATTTGCAGGTTGCACAAGCATTGAAAATATAACTATTCCTAACAAAACTTTTTTGTTAGGGGAAGGAGTTTTTTATAATTGTATTAACCTAAAAAAATAAATATACCTGGAAATATATTAGAATTAAAAAGTAAAGTTTTTTATGGATGTAAAAATTTAGAGAGTGTAATAATATAAAATAATGAAGTTATTATAAATGATGATGCTTTTGATAAAGATTCAAACGTTAAAATAATCTATAGACAGATAATAGATGAAAGTGATTATGATAAAGAAGACGAAAAAATAAATTATTTTCAAAAATCAAATGAAAAAATGTATAAAGATAATAAGGATGAAATTGAAAAACAACAATTAGATGTAAATAATAATTTTAAATATATTATTTCTCATAGCGCAATAATATTATTTGTTTTGATTGTAATATGTCTAATTCTATTTAGAAATAAAAAATATATTTAATTAATTTAAAAACTACACTAAATATGATAAAATAAGAACAAAAGTTCGTCATCGTAACAAAGGTGGTATATACAATGGATAAAATAAAAATTGTTCATGCAGCAGACATGCATTTTGATACTCCATTTAAAGGAATTGGAAGTAAACAAGGAAAAATAAGCAGAGAAGAATTAAAAGAAACATTTAAGAATATAGTAGACTTCTGTAATGAAACCAATGCACAAATATTCCTTATAGCTGGAGATATATTTGATAATATGACATTAAGCAAGGAAACTATTTTTTTCTTGGAAAATGTATTTAAAGATTTAAAAAATACAAGAGTATTTATTAGTCCTGGAAACCACGATCCGTATAATGAAAATTCATTTTATAAATTAGTTAATTGGCCAGAAAATGTACATATTTTTAAGGGCTCTTTAGAAAAAGTTTATTTAAGTGATTTGAATGTGAATATATGGGGGGCAGCATTTAATGAAAGATATGAAAGAGAATCACTATTAAAGAGCTTTTCCGTGAATTCAGATAAAATAAATATTTTAGTGATGCATGGTGAAGTTACTAAAGGTTTAGATAAAAATGAATATAATCCAATTTCTATTAATGAAATTGAAAATTCTAATTTTGATTATATAGCACTAGGACATAGGCATAAATTTAGTGATATAAAAAAAGCTGGAAATACATTTTATGCTTATAGCGGTTGCATACAAGGACGTGGCTTTGATGAATTAGAAGACAAGGGCATTATATATGGATACATTTTTAAACATAAAGTTGAGCTTGAATTTAAGAGAATGTCAAAAAGAAATTATTATGTGAAAAATATAGATGTATCTGGAATATTAGGATATTCAGAATTAAAAGAAAAAATACTTAATGCTATTCCACAAAAAGAAAGAATGATTAACTTTTATAAAGTAATAATAAAGGGGGAAGTAAGTGATGAATTTAATATAAATGAGGAAGTTATTAAAAGTAAATTAGATGATGAATTTTATTATATAAAAATTAAAGATAAAACTTCAAAGAAGATAGATATAGATAAATTATGCAAGGGATATTCTGTAAAAAGTATATTTGCAAAGTATATGATGAAAGAATTAAAAAATATAAAAAATAGTAATCTGACTGATATTGATGAACAGGAAGAAGTGATAAAAATGGCGTTTAAATATGGCATAGAAGCATTAACAGACAACGAGGTAAATTCATTATGATTATATTAGAAGCTAGAATATATGCTTTTGGCGGCTTGGAAGATAAAATTATTAAATTTGATAAAGAAATTAATGTTATTTATGGTGAAAATGAAAAGGGTAAAAGTACTATAGAAAATTTTATAAAAGTAATGCTTTATGGTATTAACAAGAAAAAAAATAAGGAAGAACGTGAAAGATATGTTCACAATTTGGGAACTGCTAAGGGAGAATTAATTATAGAATATAAAGGTAGAAAGCTTCTTATTAAAAGAACTTTTGGAAAAACTAAAAAGGAAGATAAATCAGTTATTATAGATTGTGATACAGGAGAAAAAGTTTTAAATATAGACTTAGATATGCCGGGAGAAGATTTCCTTAATATAAATAGATCAACATTTGAAAGGACTTTGTTCATAAGTCAATTAGGTGTAGAGTTTACAAAAGATAAAGAAGAAGAAATTATGGATAAAATCACATCAATGTTTGGAGTAGAGGAAAGTGAAGTGCCATCTATTAAAGCAATTGAAAAAATAGAAACTTCAAAGAAAAATCTTCACACAGTTAGGGGAATTGGTAAAATTGATGTGTTAAAAAAGCAAAGAGATAAATTATTAGAAGAAAAATTTGAAGGACAAAAGATAGCAGAAAAAAATATAAAGTGGGAAAATGAACTCTTATTAGAAAAGAGTAAAAGAAAGAATCTTAATGATGAAATAAAAAAGTTAGAAATATATAAAAAATATATAAAAAAGATAAATATTCAAAAAGAATATAAAGAAATAAATGAATACTTAATGAAATCACAAGATTTGAAACAAAAAGAAGAACAAATGGATAATGAATTGAAAAAGGGAGATGAAGTTATAGATTTAGCTTTTATAAATAAATTAAAAGAATATAACAATAAGTATTCATTTGTTAAAGATAAGTATGATGCTGTAGTAAGAGAAGTAGATAATTTAAATAGAAAATTTCAATGTTTAGAAAATAAATGTGCTGATTATAGTTATTTGAATAACTTTGAAAATGGAATAAAAGATAAATTGGTATCATTAAAGTATGAAATGAAATCCTATAAAGAAAAGATAATTATAAATGAAGAAATAATAAAAAGCATAGACGAGGATGAAAAAAAATTAAGTATTAAAAAAAATCAAATTAAAAATTTCAATAAAATTGATAAGATTGCTGTTCAATTAGAAGAGTGTTTAATTAGATATGAAGATAAACTTAAAAATTTAAGTTATCTTATGGAGAATAATGACAATTATAATAGAAATTACTTTAAGCATAGAAAAACAAAATTTTCTATTAGCATAATATTAGATTTGTTTTTATTTTTAATTGGAGTAATTATAAGTATAAATGGGATAATATATATTGGAATAATCATGGTTATTATTTCATGTTTCATTTTCATTTATTTTGTAGGTGAAATTAAAAATGACGTTAAAAATATTAGTAATTTAAATAATATCAATAATATACAGTATGAAGTGGAAGACATTGAAAATACTATAGATATGTACTGTAATAAGATAAATGTTAAAGATTATAAAGAACTTATATTATGTTTTAGAAAATATAAAGAGTTCAAGGAATTAGAAAGTAGTATAAATATAAGAATTAGTGAAAAGAAAAAAATAGTTGATTATAATAATTATGAAAATATAAAAAAGAAATATATTAAAGACAGTGAAATAGTGCAGGCATTAAAAAATGTTTCAAGGTGTACAGAAATTGATGATATATTAAAACAAATTGAGGAATATGAAAATTTAAAAATAGATTTAAAATCATTAATTGCAGAAAAAGATGTAAAGTTAAAGGAACTGCAAGATATAAAATATAGACTAGATGAAATAAAAAATAAGTTAACAGAAAATCTTAGTATAATGGGATTAGGTGAACAAAATATTTTTGAATTGAATAAAATTTTTAATGAGTATGAAGAAAAGATAAAGAAGAGAGAAGAAATTCATTTAAGTTTAATGTCTGTTGAAAAAACATATCAATATTTAATTAAAGATAAAAATATTGATGATATAAAAAACGAACTTCAAAACATTATAAAAAGCGATAGTAGTTGTTTTTATAAATCTGAAGAGGAAATCGAAGTTGAAGAAAAGAAGAAATCAAGACAATTAATTGAATGTGAAAAAAATATTAAGGATTTAGAAAATAATATAAATACAAGGCTGATAGGAAAAAGAACTTTAATAGAAATTGAAGAAGAATTATATAATGTAGAAGAAGAAATAAAAACTGGTGAAAAAGAATATAAGGCTTTATCTATAGCTTCTAACTATATTTTAAAGGCAGATGATGAAATAAGGAGAAATATTGGGCCTAAGATTAATAAGCTTGTGTCTGAATATTTTAGCCAGTTAACAGATAATAAGTATAATGAAGTAATAATTAATGATAAATATGAAATGATGGTTAGATTTAAAGATAATTTACTAGAACAGAAATATTTGAGCAATGGAGCCATAGATCAATTATATTTATGTCTAAGGGTTGCATTTGTAAAATTAATATTTAGTAAAGAAGAATATATTACATTTTTAGATGATGCATTTGTTCAGTATGATGATATTAGAAGAAATCGTGCAATATTATTTTTAATTAATACGTTAAGGGGACAAATTTTAATATTTACTTGTCAAAAGAATGAAATTGAAATATTAGAGAAAAATAATATTAGATTTACAAAAACAATTATGTAGTAGACTATGTTGACAAAAATATTTAAGTAAGTTAAAATTGGTAATGCAAATCATATGCAATAAATAAGAGGTGTGAAATGAAAAAATGTAAATTTAAATTATTATCATTAGTTTTTATCCCATTTATTTTACTTGGTTGTGGTAATTCTAAAAGTGAAGATAGAAGTACTAAAGATAAAATACAAGTTGAAGTATCAATTAACCCACTAAAAGAATTTGCTGAAAAAATTGGTGGTGATAAGGTTTCAGTATCATGTTTTGTTCCTGACAACGTTGAGCCACATGATTATGAATTAAAAACTAGAGATTTTGAAAGTTTAGTAGATAAAGATTTATTTGTTTATAATGGTCTTGGAATGGAAGAATGGCTTGAAGATGTAAAAAAGCAAATGTCTAGTAGTAATATTAAATATGTTAATGCAAGTGAAAATGTGGATATAAGAGAGGAAGATGGAAAGCAAGACCCACATGTATGGTTAAGCATAAAGGAATCAATTAAACAGTGTGAAGAAATAAAAAAATCACTCCAAGAAATAGATCCATCTAATAATGACTATTATGAACAAAATTATAACAATTATAAAAAGGAACTTGATGATTTATATGAAACATATAGTAAAAAATTTAATGATCTTACAAATAAGAGTTTTGTTACAAGTCATGAAGCCTTTGGATATTTGTGTAGAGAATTTGGATTGAAACAACAATATTTAAATGATATGTTTGGTGAAGGAGAGCTAACACCTAAAAAGTATCAAGAGCTTGCAGATTATTGCAAGAAAAATAATATAAATACGATATTTTCAGAAGGCTCAGAAAGTAGTAAAGAAGCTGAAACTTTAGCAAAAGAGATAAATGGACAGGTAAAATCAATAAATACTCTTGAAACAAAAGTAGAAGGCAAAGAATATATTCAAGTAATGAAAGAAAATTATGATACTATTTATGAAGCTTTAAAAAACTAGAAATTAAAAGATGCTTTAGCTATTTATACTAAAGCATTTTTTATATATAAATATAAAAATATATATTAAAAATGGAAATATATTTTATATTATGATAAGGTTATATTATAAAT
>JAAYQS010000045.1 GCA_012519155.1 Clostridiales bacterium | reverse complement strand
AAATATTTTTTAATATAAATTTATATTGTATATTTTTACACTTTATAATTTTTTATCACTATTTTGTGTAACATACATGATGTTTTTCTTACATATAATATCCTAACTTAATTTATTTATAGCATTTTCAAATATATCAAGACCTGCTTCAAGTTGTTCATTAGTAATTACAAGTGGTGCTAAAAATCTAATAACTTGACCATGACTACCAGAATTCTCTACAATAAGCCCATTATTAGCACATTCGGTGACTAACTTTTTAACAAATTCACCATTTGGTTCCTTTGATTTTTTATCCTTAACAAATTCTATACCAATCATACCTCCAAGTCCTCTTACATCTCCTACCACTTCATATTTTTCTTTTAATTTATTATACCTATCTGTTACTATTTTACCTATTTCTAAAGATCTATCTGCAAGATTGTCTCTTTCCATTATTTCAATTGTTTTTAATCCAGCAGCACATGCAAGAGGATTACCGCAGAATGTACCCCCAATAGTTCCTGAAACTACAGAATCCATTATTTCCTTTCTAGCTATTATAGCACTTAAAGGTAACCCTGCAGCTATTGACTTAGCTGTTGCTAATATATCTGGCATAACTCCTGCCTCTTTCCAATACTCTGTAGCAAACATTCTACCAGTACGACAAAATCCTGATTGAACTTCATCAGCAATAAGCATTATTCCATTATCATCACATATTTTTCTAACAGCCTTAACCCATTCAATTGGTGCTGGTATAAATCCACCTTCACCTTGAAGAGGCTCAACCACTATTGCTGCAATATATTCAGCTGGTGAAGATTCTTCAAAAACCTTATATATTGAATCTATGTAGTATTTTATTGCTTGTTCTTCTGTCATTCCTTCTGGTTTCCTATACAAATAAGGATATTCAGCCCTATAAACTCCTGTTGGAAAAGGTCCAAGACCTTTTGCATATGCTTTTTTAGCTGTCATTGCCATTGTTAAATTAGTTCTGCCATGAAAAGCCCCTGAAAAACATATTATATTAGGTCTTTTTGTATAAGCTTTTGCAACTTTTACTGCATTTTCATCTGCCTCTGCCCCACTATTTGCAAAGTAAGTTTTCTTTTCATTACCTTTTACTGGTACAATCTGATTTAATTTTTCTGCAAGTTTTACATAACCTTCATGAGTTACTATGTTAAACATTCCATGAAAGTACTTTTCACTTTGCTTTTTTACTACATCAATTATTTCAGGATGGCTAAATCCAATGTTTAATACACCAACACCACCAACCCAATCTAAAAATTTATTTCCATCTACATCTTCTATTATTGCTCCTTCAGCTCTATCAATTACAACTGGATAAACACATTTTATAGCATCTGGAATTGCTTTTTCACGTCTCTTTATAATCTCCTTTGCTTTTGGCCCTGGCAAAGTACTTGTAATTATTTTAGGCAAATCATCTCTCAACATAATATTTTCCTCCTTAAAAAACAAAAAAATGTATGACATATTAAGAAATTTTCGACTTCTTTGTCATACATTTATTATTTATTATTATCTTAGCACAATCATATTTACCCAACAACATTGTTAAGCACAAATTTTATAAAAGGAAATGAGTTAGTTTTAACAACTTGTTTAGCAAATTCTAATAGTGCTGATCTTCTAAATTATATTAATAATCTTATTAAAAATAATGCATCAGGATTAATTATTAATACTGGAAAATATATAAAAGAAATCCCCAAAAGTGTTATAGATTTATGCAACAAAAAAACTTTCCTCTATTTACTATGCCCTGGGAAATTCACTTAGTTGATATAATGCAAAGCTTCTCAAATGAAATTATATTGAATAATCAAAAAGAAAAGAATGTAAGTAATGCATTTAAATGGTTGATTTTTAATAACAATAATATAAATTCTGATGCCAAAGAAATACTTCTTCAAAACAATTATAATTTAGAAGGAAATTACCTTTTAATTAAATATCGAATAAAAAAAATAAAATCATTAACTAAATGTAACTTTGAAAATACAGATACTAGATTATTATATGAAATGTCCTATTATATAAAAGAAATTTTGAATATTAAAAGAGACTTCTAAAAATAGAAGTCTCTTTTAAATAACTAAGAATTAGTTGTTTATTAATTTATCTTCACCATTCCAGCTATATAACTTACGTATTTCTGCTCCAACTTTTTCTGATGGATGTTCAGAAGCTAACTTTCTCATTGCTTTGAAGTGAGCTTGACCACCTGCTTTAGACATATCTAATAAGAAATCTTTTGCAAATGTACCATCTTGGATATCTTTTAATATCTTCTTCATAGTCTTCTTAGTTTCTGCAGTTATTAACTTAGGTCCAGTTATATAATCACCATATTCAGCAGTATTAGATATTGAATATCTCATTCCTGCAAATCCTGATTGATATATTAAATCAACTATTAATTTCATTTCATGAATACATTCGAAATATGCATTTCTTGGATCATATCCAGCTTCACATAATGTTTCGAAACCTGCTTGCATAAGTGCTACAACACCACCGCAAAGTACAGCTTGTTCACCGAATAAGTCTGTTTCAGTTTCAGTTCTGAATGTAGTTTCAAGAACACCAGCTCTTGCACCACCAATTGCTAATGAATAAGCTAATGCTAAATCTTTAGCTTGTCCAGTTGCATCTTGTTCTACAGCTATTAAGCAAGGAACACCTTTTCCAGCTTGGTATTCACTTCTTACTGTATGACCTGGTCCTTTTGGAGCTATCATAGTAACATCTACATTTTTAGGTGGTACTATTTGACCAAAATGAATATTAAATCCATGAGCAAACATTAACATGTTTCCTTCTTCTAAGTTTGGTTCAATATCTTTCTTATACATATCAGCTTGAAGTTCATCATTTATTAATATCATAATGATATCTGCCTTCTTAGCAGCTTCAGCAGCTGTATATACTTCAAATCCTTGTTGTTCAGCTTTTGCCCAAGACTTACTTCCCTTGTAAAGTCCAATGATAACATTGCATCCTGATTCTTTTGCATTTAATGCATGTGCATGTCCTTGGCTACCATATCCAATAACTGCGATAGTCTTTCCCTTTAACAATGAAAGGTTACAGTCTTCTTGATAATAGATCTTATTCATTTAAAAAAACCTCCTAAGTAGTTAAAATAAAAAACTTATAGCTTTTTATCTTTTAATATATTGTCTCAACGAAACATTTTCATATTCCATTGCGCATAGCAAATATTGTTTTTAATTACTATTGTTTCTTTATATTAGAATACACCAATTGACAAAATTATTCAAGTATTATAACAAAAACGTAGTAAAATTATAAATATAATAAAGTAAACGTAATTTTTTTATCACTTTATCATTTATTTTATAATATTACTTCAAATACAAAAAATTAATTATTTACCTTTTTAAAGATAACTTTTATAATAGTTCCTTTTCCGACTTCACTTTCTATTTCAATTTTCGCATCATGTTTTGCAACTATATGTTTTACTATAGCAAGACCTAATCCTGTACCACCTGTAAGTTTCGATCTGCTCTTATCTACCCTATAAAACCTTTCAAAAATTCTATCCTGATGCTCCTTAGGTATACCTATGCCATTATCCTTTACTTCTAAAATAACCTTATCTTCATTAGAATATACAAATACCTTAACAGTTCCACCTTCATTATTATATCTTATGGCATTATCTGTTAAATTGTATATTATCTCATTAATAAGTTCAATATTGCCATAAATATAGCAATTACTTTCCCCAGTTTCAACTAATGTTACATTATGTTTTTCTGCATTTACCTCTAATGCACTTACGCATTTTTCTGCTGCCACATTTAAATTAACTTTACTAAAAGGCACCTCTAAATCTGTTGAATCTAATTCAGAAAGTTTTATAATATCATTAATTAAAGTCAAAAGTCTCTTTGAACTCTTGTTAATTTTCTTTGCAAATTCTACTACTTCATCTTCAGTTGCCATTTTATTTTGTATTATTTCTGAATATCCGGATATTGAAGTTAAAGGTGTCTTTAATTCATGAGATACATTTGCTGTAAAATCTTGCCTTATCATTACACTTTTTAATATATCTTTATGCTGATTTTTTATTCTATCAAAAAACGGTTCAAGTTCTTTATAGGATGAATTAGCTGTATAATTATCAATATTATCTGTCATTTCTTCAATAGGCTTTACTATACTCCTTGTAAAATAATGTGCAAGAATTATGCATAATATAATTAATAAAATAATTATAACAATAATTATTGGAATAATTTTTATAAATAATCCTAAACTGCTATTGGATTCCTTTGCCACTCTAAGTACTGACCCATTATCTAATTTAACTGCCACATAAAATGTATTTTTTGAACTTGTTTTTGATTTTCTTATAGATTGTCCTTCTCCATTTGAAATAGCATTTGCAATTTCTGGCCTAGTTAAGTGATTTTCCATATCACTAGTTTCAGCTTTACTATCAAAAATAACAGTTCCATCCTGATTAATAACAGTAATCCTTAAATTATCTGTATCAGGGGCATAATATTTTTCATGTGTACCCTCATATATATCATACTTTTCAAGAATATGAGCATATCCTCGCAAGTCTTCTAATACTTGATTTCTAAATGCATCATAATATATTATAAGACTAGCCATTATTGTACATACTATTGCAATAATTGCAATAAGAAGTAATTGGAAATTTATTTTTCTTTTCATTGTCTTTCCTATAGAATTATTAAATCCTATAAAGTCTTTAATTTTTTTTAGCATAATTAATTATTCCCCATTATGTAACCAACATTTCTTACTGTTTTAATTTCTGATCCTGCTTCTTTTAATTTGTGTCTTAGTGTTCTCATATGTACATCCATTGTTCTTGATTCAGTTTCAAAATTGCCTCCCCATATCTTGTCCATTATAACTTCTCGTTTAAGAACAATTCCTACATTAATCATAAGAAGCTTTAAAAGTTCATATTCCTTATATGTTAAATCTATAAGTTCATCATTAACATATACTGCTCTTTTTTCATTATCAATAAATATACTTCCATAAGACAAGAATTTTTCTTCTGACATATCTATGCTTCTTCTTAAAAGTGCTTTTACCCTAGATACCATTTCCATGACGCCAAAAGGCTTAGTTAAATAATCATCAGCTCCTAAATCTAATCCTTTAACCTTATCTATTTCTGTTGTTTTTGCAGTAACAAGAATTATAGGCATTTTTTTTGTTTCAGGTCTATTTCTAAGCTTTCTTAAAATTTCAAGTCCATCTTCATCTGGAAGCATAATATCTAAAATAACAAGATTAGGTACTTTAGATGCAATTTTACTGTAAAAATCCTTTGCACATTCAAAAGCAGTTACAGTATATCCACTATTTTTTAGTGCAAATGTTTCTATCTCCCTTATATTTTCATCATCTTCAACAACATATATTGATGCCAATTTTTTTCACCTCATATTATTTCCTTTTTATATATTTTAACACTATTTAGTGTTTATATCATAAATAAGACCTAATTCTTTAAAATTAGGCCTTACAAAAATCATAGAATTTATTCATGCTCACCACTTATAGAAAATATTACCCACTCAGCAATATTTGTTGCATGGTCTCCTATACGCTCAAAATATTTAGCAATCATTAAGAAATCTTCCGCTTGTTCACCATTGTTTACATCTTCATTTATTAAAAGAACTAATTCTCTTTTTACCTTTGCAAATAACTCGTCAACAATATCATCATGTGATATTACCTTATGGGCCATATCTATGTCTCTATTTACAAAAGCCTCTAAACAGTTCATAAGCATAAGCATTGTTTCCTTTGCCATTTGCTCTATATGGTCAAGTTTTTTTATATATTCAAACTGACTTAAAGTAACTGTTATTTCAGCAATATCACTAGCTTGATCACCTATTCTTTCCATGTCAGTAACCATTTTAAGAGCTGATGATATTATTCGTAAATCTTTAGCTACTGGTTGCTGCTGCATTAAAAGTTTTAAGCATAACGCTTCTATTTCTCTTTCTTTATCATCTATATCATTGTCAGACTTAATAACTACCTTTGCTTTTTCAGCATCTCTTGTAATAAGTGCAGATACAGCATTTCTTATAGCATCCTGTATTAAATCTCCCATTTCAATTAGTTCATCATTTAACTGCTTTAATTGTCTGTCAAATCTGTTTCTCATTTTAACCGAACCTCCCTGTTATATAATCCTCTGTTCTCTTATCTCTTGGCATAGAGAACAATTTTTCTGTTTCATCATATTCTACAATTTGTCCCATTAAGAAAAATGCAGTTTTGTCAGATATTCTAGTAGCTTGTTGCATATTATGAGTAACCATTACTATAGTATATTTTTCTTTTAATTCTATTACTAAATCTTCAATTTTAGATGTAGAAATAGGATCAAGAGCTGATGTTGGTTCATCCATAAGAATTACTTCAGGTTCTACTGCAAGTGCCCTTGCGATGCAAAGTCTTTGTTGCTGACCACCAGATAAACCAAGAGCACTCTTTTTTAATCTGTCTTTAAGTTCATCCCAAATTGCTGCACCTCTTAATGATCTTTCTACTATTTCATCTAATTTTGCCTTAGATTTTATACCATGTGTTCTTGGTCCAAAAGCTATATTATCATATATACTCATTGGAAATGGGTTAGGTTTCTGAAAAACCATTCCTACTCTTTTTCTAAGAACATTAACATCCATATTTCCATATATGTCCTCATTATCAAGGTTTACTTTTCCAACTATTTTACATCCTTCAACTAAATCATTCATTCTATTTAATGTTTTTAAGAAAGTAGATTTACCACATCCAGATGGTCCGATAAATGCTGTTATTTCATTTGACTTAATATCTATATTTATATCTTTTAACGCCTTAAAGTCGCCATAATATAAATCTAAGTTTTTTACGTTAAATTTATCCATACTATTCTCCTTTTTTACCTATCTTCTTTGCAATAAAAGATGATACAAAATTTAAAATCATTACTATCACTAACAAAACAACTGCTGTTGCATAAGCTTCATTTGTATGAAGTCCTTCACTTGAAAGTGAATACATATGAACAGAAAGTGTTCTTCCTGAAGATAAAAGACTGCTTGGAAGATTTGCTACAGTTCCTGCTGTATAAATAAGAGCTGCTGTTTCACCAACTATTCTTCCTACTGATAATACAATTCCTGATAAAATTCCTGGAATTGCACTAGGAAGAACAACTCTAAACACTGTTCTAAGTCTTCCTGCTCCAAGTCCAAAGCTTCCTTCCCTATAAGAATCAGGTACGGAAAGAAGTGCCTCTTCTGTAGTTCTCATAATTACTGGTAAAACCATAATAGCTAAAGTAAATGCACCAGCAAGAATAGAATAACCAAGTTTTAATGTTGTTACAAAAAATAACATTCCAAAAAGTCCATATACTATTGATGGTATTCCTGTTAATGTCTCCGCTGTAAGCCTTACTGCTGCTACTATTTTATTACCTTTCTTTGCATATTCGACCATATATATAGCAGAAAACATTCCAATAGGCACTGCTATTATTATTGACAAAAATGTAATTAATATAGTATTAATTATTGAAGGCATCATTGAAACATTATCTGATGTATATGTAAATGAAAATAAGCTTCCAGTTAAATATGGCACACCTTTAATTAATATATATGCTATTAAAAATCCAAGAACACCTATTGTAATAATTGCAGATAATAATACCAAAAGTAACACTATAAATGACCCTGGTGTTCTTTTGTATGACATTAATTTTTGCTTAAGAGTATGCTTATTAATCTGCTTAATTTCAACTTTTTCATTAACATGCTCCATTAATTTTTCTGCCTCCTTTTAACCATTGCAAATGCAAAATTTATAATAAGGATAAAGATAAATAATACAACGCCCGTTGCAATTAATGCTTCTCTGTGTAAATCTGTAGCATATCCCATTTCAAGTACTATATTTGCAGTAAGTGTTCTTACACCCTTTAATATATCTGTTGGAATTCTTGCCTGATTTCCAGCAACCATAATTACTGCCATTGTTTCACCTATAGCTCTTCCTATTCCTAGTATTACACCAGCCATTATTCCAGATTTAGCAGCTGGAAGTACTGCACAAAATACACTTCTTTCGTGAGTTGCACCAAGTGCTAAAGCACCTTCATAATAACTGTTTGGTACTGAATTAATAGATGCTTCTGATACACTAATAATAGTTGGAAGTATCATAATTCCAAGAAGAACTGATGCTGTAAGTATTCCACTACCATTACCGCCAATATAATTTCTTATAAATGGCACAAGAACTGTAAGTCCAAAAAATCCATAAATTACTGATGGAATTCCTGCAAGTAAATCTATTGCAGGTTTTATTACTTTATGAAATTTCTTAGGACAAAACCTTGCCATAAATACTGCTGTAAGTATTCCAATAGGTACTCCAATTATTATTGCTCCTATTGTTACATATATACTTCCAAGTATCATAGGAAGTATTCCATAAACGTCATTTTTAGGTTTCCATGTTGTACCTGTCAAGAAATTCAAAAAACCAATTTCCTTCATAGCAGGTATACCATTGTAAAATAGAAATACGCATATTAAAAGTACTGCTACAATGGATGTACATGCTGCTGCTAAAAATACGTTTTTCATTATTTTTTCTTTAAATTTTCCCATACGCTTCTCCTTTATCAAGAAATTTTTATAAAATATCTTGATAATTATTTTTTATGATTTTAAAAATCAGCCCAATGAAGAGCATCACCTATATATATTTTTTTTACATCCTCTGATGATAAATTTTCATAATCATTGTCTTTATTAACAATAACAACAATTCCATCCATAGCTATTTTTAAAGATTTAATGCCACTTAATGATTCGTTATCTGTTAAATCTCTTGACGTCATTCCTATATTACATATACCTTCTTTAACACTTGTTATTCCTGTTGTAGAATCGCTTGTTTGAATTTCTATCTTTACACCTTGATTAATTTTTTCATACTCTTCTTTAAGTTTTTCCATTACTGGTGACACTGATGATGAGCCTGCAATTACTACTTTTCCTGAAAGATCTTTCTTTTCATACTCATTTTCACTTTCTACTGGTACATACCCACTATTAGAAACTATAGCTTGTCCATCAGAACTTAATATAAAATCTATAAAATCCTGAGCCTCTTTAGTTGTTTCTTTAGATATGACTACATTAAAAGGTCGTGATAATTTATAAGTGTTATTTTTTATATTTTTTGCAGTAGGTTCTACTCCATCAATCTTTAATGCTCTAACACTATCATTCAATGCTCCAAGAGATGTATATCCAATTGCATATATATCACTTTGAACTGTTGTCATCATAACAGATGTGTTATTTGTAATACTTGCTTCTACTGTAGTATTATCATTCTTATTTCCATTTGAATCTTTCTCTTCAACTCCAAAAAGTTCAACAAATGCTCCTCTTGTTCCAGATCCATCTTCTCTTGATACTACTGTAACAGGATTTATATTAGAAAATTTATCTTGTTTGCTACAACCTGTCAGAACAAAAACATAAGACATAAAGACTATCCCACTAAAGATTCCTAATACTTTTTTCATTATATATTGCCTCCGTATAAAAAGTTTTACCTCTCGAATTTAATATATAATGAGAAAGTTAATTCCATGATAGTCTTATGTTAATTCTATGTTAAATTAAGTTTAAATATCGCTAATTTTTCTTTACACTATTTTACTTCTGACCATTCTGTTATATCGCCAGTATAAATTTTTTTGACTGCATCTTTTGATATATCTTCAATATCATTATCCTTATTAACTATTATTGCAATTCCATCCATAGCTATTTTTATTGCTTTTACACCTTTAGATGTTTCACTATCTTTTAAGTCTCTTGAAGCCATTCCAATATCACATATTCCATCTATTGCGCCGGTTACTCCAGTTGTTGAATCACTTGTTTGTATTTCTATTTCAGCATTAGTATTAACAGCTAAATATGCTTCTTTTAATTTTTCCATTACTGGTGATACTGATGATGAACCTGCAACAACAACTTTTCCTGAAGGTTTTTTACCTTCATATGCTTTTGCATCATCTACTTTTATATAACCATTTTTCTCAACAACATCTTGTCCTTCTTTACTTAATATATAGTCAATAAAATCTTTTGAAACTTCACTTAAATTATCTTTTACTGCAATGTTAAAGGGTCTTGCTATTTTATAGCTGCCACTTTTTATATTTTCTGCTGTAGCTTCTACTCCATCTACTTTTATTTTCTTTACACTATCATTTAATGAACCAAGAGATGCATAACCAATGGCATATTTATCTCCTTGAACAGTTGTCATCATTACAGATGTATTATTTGTTATACTTGCATTCTCTGTTGTTTTATCAACCTTATTTTCTTCAACTCCAAAAAGTTCAATAAAAGCTCCTCTTGTTCCTGAACCATCTTCTCTTGATACAACTGTTATTTCATTTTGTTTATCAAATCCATTATTACTACTTCCACTTCCTGAGCCTGAACTGCTTCCACATCCTGCAAGAGCCCCCATTAAAATTGCAGAACTTAATAATGTACATAAAATCTTTTTCATTTTTCTTGCCTCTAAATATATTTTTATTACAGTAATTAATATATAGAAACAATGTTAATTTCAAAGACCTTCTTTCGTTAAATCTATGTTAAATATATTTTAAATAAAAAAATAAAGACTCATGATTAATTAAAATCATGAGTCTTTATTTTTTTATTTATTATTAGCCATTTTAGCCTTTACTTCATCAAATTCTTTTGTAATTTCTTCTGATGGCGCTTCTGTAATTAAACTTACAACTATTATTGCAATACATGCAACTATAAATGCTGAAATACACATTAGAATATTTTTATTATCTCTATATCTTCTAGAGAAAAAATCTGGTATAGTTATTGAATTTCCTGCTATATGAGAATAGCATCTAATTCTTTTTGCTACTATAAGCCAATTTACATATGTTCCAATTGCTAAACCAATGGCAGTCCATGATGCATCAGCTATTCCAGAAAGATATGCAACTCCTGGAAGTCCCATAAGAAGCCAACTACTCATATCTGATGCTTCTGCACTCATTGCTGTTACAAATGGTCCAAGCTTTCTTCCACCTAAATAAAAATCATCTACAGAATTATTCTTTTTAGAACAATAAACTCCTATTCCAAGAACAATTAGAAGATAAGCTACAATAGTAATTAAAATGCAAATCTGTTCCTTTATCATTATACAAAATCCTTTCTAAATATATATTTTTGTCACCTTTGTGAATTATACCATAAAATTCGACATCTGCAAAAAATAAAACTATTTAGCTTAATATCTTAACAAAAACAACTTTAAGATAATTTCCTTCTTTAAATTTATCAGTAACTACAAAATCATCTGGCAAAGTATGTTCTTCTAATATTCCATAATGCTTTTCCTTTTCTATAAAAGCTTCATCTATAAATCTTTTAAATTTATCCATATTAAACGAAGCACAATTAGTAGAGCATACAATAACTCCTCCTGCTTCAGTAATATCTATAGCTGATTTTACTAAATTTTTATAATCTTTTGATGCGCTAAATTTATTTTCTTTTGACGTAGCAAAACTTGGTGGATCTAAAATTACAACATCAAATTTCTTATTTTGCTTTTTTGCTTCTTTAAAATATAAAAACACATCTTGTACTATAATTTGATGATTGTTTACATCTATATTATTTATTTTAAAATTTTCAGTTGTTTTTTCAAGACTTCTACTTGCAAGGTCAACACTTGTAGTTATAGCACCACCTTTTGCAGCTGCCATAGAAAAAGCACCTGTATAAGAAAATGTATTTAAAACTCTTTTGCCTTTAGAATAATGATCTCTTATAGATTTTCTTACATCCTTTTGATCTAAAAATACGCCAACCATAGCTCCATCATTTAAATACACTGCAAAATTTACATTGTTTTCTTTAACTATAATAGGTTCCTTTGCTCTTTTTCCTATATAAAAACTATCTTCTTCTATTACCATTCCATTGTTATCAAATCTTTTCTTTTCATATATACCATCAAAAGAAACAAGAGCTTTTATACTTTTAATTATATGGTCTTTAAATTTGTAAATTCCTCTGCTATACCATGTTATAAGATAATATTCATCAAAATAGTCAATTGTAAGACCACCAATTCCATCTCCTTCACCATTAAATACCCTGAAGGCATTAGTACTTCTTGAGTGATAAAATTTAAGTCTTTTAGAAAAGGCATTTCTTAATTTATCATAAAAGAATTTAAAATCAAAATTGCTCTTTTTACTATTACTTAAGATCCAGCCACAACCTTTGTTTTGCTTTCCATAATATCCTCTACCTATAAAATTTTGCTTATCATCTAAAAGCACTACAATATCACCTTCATTTTGTAGTGCTCCTGGATTTTTAACAGCTTCCTCTAATATTAAAGGATACTTATTTTGATACTTTTTTACATATTCATTTTTAGCTATAAGCTTTATTTCTTTCATTACATACCACCTATTATTATTTTAGATAATAATGATTATACCATAATGAATAATTATTTATACTATTTTGCTTTAAGTCCTGCTTCGTTAGTATCTAAAATAGCTTTAATAAATTTTTCTTCTGTTGGATTACCTGGTACATAGCTCCATTCAACAACTGTTGAAGCTTTCTTAGCTACCTTAGGTAAATCCTCCTTTGTCATTCCAATTTCCTCTAATGTTATTGGAAGGCCAATACTCTTGTTAAATTCTAGTATTCTATCTCTTTGTTCAATTTGATTATCATATGTTAAAAGACATAAAACTCCAAAAGAAACTATTTCTCCATGTAAGTGCTTTTCACATTCTGGAATTAATGATGAACCATAATATACACAATGAGCAAGAGAACTATTATAATAATAATTATCCTTAGGGTCCTTTTGTGCTTCATGTGTTGCAAAATTTGAAACAATTCCTGTAGATATAATAATATCAAGAGCTACCTGTTCAAGTTCAAAAGAAGGATTACACTTTTCACAATCTTCTAGAGCTTTTTTACCATATTGAACTAATGGATCTGTACACATCTTTGCTATACATGCACCCATTAATGGAGTATGATACATAAACTTATCTCTACTTGCAAATAGTACTTCACATTCTTTTGACAAAGCATCTCCTATTCCAGCCCAAAATAGCTTTTTAGGCGAATCTGCAATAATACTTGTATTAATAAATGTATGATATGCAGGTTGCTTCATATAATAGTATTCTTTAAATGCCCCATTACTGTTATAGATAACAGTGATAGCTGTACATGATGCACAGTTAGATGCTAATGTTGGGAAAGTAAAAAATGGCTTATCTTCCATATCAGCTAAAGTCTTAACTGTATCACAGGCACGTCCACCGCCTACTGCAAAAAGCATATCAGCTTCCATTACCTTTGGATTTTTCTTTAGCATTTCAACATTTTCATAAGATGAATCTCCACCAAACCATACAAAATCTAGTATTTCTATATCAGAATTTTTTATTCCCTCAAGAATCTTATCCTTAGCCTTTTTCATAGCAGTTTTACCACCTATAACAACTGCTTTTTTACCATATTTTCTTGTAACATATGGTATTTCCTTATAACAATCAATTCCTACACTATAACTTGGTAAAAATACACTATAACTTGACATTTTATCTACGACCTTTCAAATGACTTTTTTGGATTATATATTTATAAAAGTATTTCATATAAATTATTCTAAAACTTTATACTTATTTTAGCAATAAAAATATAAAAAATGCGTTGTTTCATGATTAATTTACACAAAACAACACACTTTGCTTATTTATATAAACTTACATCTAATATTTTTTCTTATATTCATTACAATGTTAAACGTGAATAAGTTAATTCAATTCTTTAACATATAATTTAAATACTGCAATCAATTCTTGTAAACGAGCTGCCTGTGATGCAAGTTCTTCACTACTAGCAGAACTTTCTTCTGCCATAACAGAATTTTCTTCTACTACTGCTGCAATTTGATCTGTATGGATACTATATTGAAAATTTTGTCAAAATACTAAAATCACTATTTTAAAAAAGAGAATAAAATTTCAAAAGAAATTTTATTCTCCATACTGCTTTTACTTATTATTAGATGAAGCATTATTAAGCATTCCTGCAAGCCCCATATTTATTCTACTATAAACAGGTATTGTTGGTGCAAGCCATACAGAACCTTGTCCTGTAAATGTATTTAACAATCCTTCTCCATTCATTGCACTAGCAAATAATCCCTTATCAGATTTAGTTACTGAGAATTGAATTCCAGCTGTTCTTGCAATAGCAAAATTTCCATCTACCTTTATTACTTGTCCTTGATTTATATCATATCTTATTATTTCATTTTGTGGAACTAATGATTCTAAAACTACAACACCTGTACCGCTAAGTCCTATTTGGAATATTCCTTCTCCCCCAAGAAGTGCAGAACTTATATTTTTTTGAGATACTGTTCTAACATCTACTCCACCAGAACAACAATAAAACATTCCTTTATCTACTATAATTTCTTCATTTTTAAGTTCTAAAAGTATGTAATGCTTAAATGAAGGTTCAAGCCATACTTCTCCAGTTCCTCCATACATAGGCTTTAATGCTTTTTCATCAGTTAAGCCACCAGCTATAGATTTCTTTAAGAAGCCCCCTACACCTCCTACTTTAGTTTGTGATTCGATATTTCCAATATAATAATATAATGCTCCTGCTTCTGTTTTTATTACACTATTGTTCATTATTATTCTTACATACCTAGCTTTAAGTCCTTTTTGTTCAGCTAATTGCAAATCAGAAGCCTGGCTTACACTCATTGAACCTTCCAATTTGTTAATTTCTAAAATTTGAAATTCTGAATTGCCATCAGACATTGAGTTTACAACATCCAACTTTTGCCCTAAATTTTGATCACCATTTGAAAAATTCATATTAATAATACCCCTTTCTTTTATATCATTTGTATATTTATACTAAAATTTAGTGTCATTATTATTATATCATTTTATATATATAAGACACAATGAAAATATTTTATTCATTAATTTCAATATAATAACTTATATTAAATTGCTCATTAGACTTTAACATTATAACACCTTCTTTATCTTTAATTTCACCATTAAAATTTTCATAATCTGCATGTCCCATCCATGGTTCTAAACATACAAAACTAGCATCTTTATCAGGTGCCCATATAGAAAACATTTTAAATTTTTCAAAATTAACTTTAATGCTTCTATTGTGCTTTTTAGACTTTAATTCTATAAAATTTGACTTTAAATTATCTAAAATAATTGTTCCATCTTTAAATGTTTCTTGTGAAATATTTATGCTCTTGGAATTTTCTAAGTATTTTATCCTATTACCAGTCAAAAAATCATTTGAATTTATTTCCATTTTAGATGTGTTTTCTACTTTTTCAAATTCTATATAGTAATCCTCTAAAGAATCCTCTGCTCCGTACATAGGACATTTAAAAGCTGGATGTGATCCTATTGAAAAATACATATCTTTACTATCTAAATTATTCACATTAAATGAAATAATCACCTTGTTATCTTTCAATTTATACTTTGTAATTAATGAAAACTTAAAAGGATATATTCCTTCTGTTTCTTCATTACTTTTAAGTTCGAATGCTACTTCATCCTCTAACTTATTAAGTAATTTAAACTTAGCCTTGCTTGCAAAACCATGCTCTGGCATAAAATATTCTTTTCCATCATACTTATATTTAAAACCCTTAACTTTTCCTATAACAGGGAAAAGAGTTGGGCAATATATCTTCCACCAAAAAGGTAATCCTCTCCATATGTATTCTTGATTCGACTTTTTTCCAATAAGTGAAATCATTTCACCACCATGAGTATTAGCTTTAACCTTAAGGTTGCTATTTTCAATTATTATATCCATATTTTCTCCCCTTTTATAATTATTAAATATATTATATCAGACTTATACATTATTTTCTTAAAATAAAAGGCAATATCATTGCTGAAACAAAATAATATTGCCTTTATTTTTTACTGTTTTTTAAAGCAGACTAAAAATAATATTTATTTATGCATTTTTCTTTCTTCTAAATAATGTTATAGCTGCTACTGACATAACAGCAATTAAGCCTAATACTTTGTTTGTATCTCCACTTGATGGTTCACTTGGATCATCACTTTTTGCAGAAACCTTAACTTTAATTTTATCACTTTTAATTGCAGAAGTAACATCATCTGATTTTACTCTTACACAAAGGTTATATGTTCCTTCCTTTTCAGGAGTCCATGCAAAAGTATCATCACTTGAATAAGAATTTATACTTGTCCAGTTATTTTTTGAATCATAGTATCCAAATTGATATATATTAGAACCATCATCATAGTTGGAAGTTGCTATAAGAACAATCTTATCTCCTACCTTAACAGAAGTTTTATTAACAGAAAGTTCAACTGATTCTAATTTTTCATCTTCTGGAACATCTGATTCTTCTTTTACTGTTATTGTACAAACATTACTTTCAATTTCATCAACATTATCTGATTTTGCTTTTACAACTACATTATATTTTCCAGCCTCTTTTACTGTCCATGAATATGTGTTAGATGAAGAATATTTTCTTAAAGTATTCCAATCATTGTCTTCATCATAATAACCAAATTCATATTTAACAGATTCATCATCAGTATCTGCTGTAGCTGTTAATTTTATTTTATCTCCAACATTTACATTTTTACTACTAGCCTTAAGAGTAACTTCACTTAGTTCATCTTCTGTTGGAGTATCTGGATCCTCTGGTGTATCTGGGTCCTCTGGTGTATCTGGATCCTCTGGTGTATCTGGATCCTCTGGTGTATCTGGATCCTCTGGTGTATCTGGGTCCTCTGGATCTACTATACTAGTATCAATAACATATTTTTGCATGTTAATTGCAGATTTATTTCCTTTTTTATCTACTGCAATTGATTTAACTGTAGTAGTTTTATTAATTTTTATAGGTTCTGAATATTCACTACTAGATTCTGTAGGATCTGAACCATCTAATGTATAGTAAATAGTTGCATTTTTATCTGATGAAGTTAACTTTAATGTTTGTGCCTTATTATAAGTTCCACCTTTTATACTTGAACTTATAGATAAAACTATCTCTTCACTAGTTCCTCCACCACTGGCACCACTAGGTGCACCGGCTGATGCTTTACCATTTTCAAAAGTATTTGTTCCCATATTTATAATATAGTTTTTTCCACCATTATTATCCCAATTGCCACCATTTGTATTGAAGCATACTTCAGCTCCTGTAGCTGTTCCAACATTTAAAGTAATTTTTAAATATCCATCAACTTCAGATTTTTCCATTGCATCACCAGGAGACTTAGTCCATGTATCTTCACCGCCACCTAATGGTCTCCAATGAATATTAGTGGCAGCACCTTTATAATAAAGAACAACTGAATTATCCCAATCTGGTCTTCCAGCTACTATATTTTTTCCATCTACCATAAAGTCACCTGCAGTAACATTTGAACCATCTTCAGAAGGAAGCCAAGTCTTCCCACCATCTGTTGAATATCTTACAGAAACACTATCATTATCAGAATCATAAGATATAGTTTTTGCATATTGTCCAGATTCAGTACCATATACATCAAGAGGAATTGCATCTCCCCACCCCATATCATCTTTAACTTGAATTACTGGTGTTTTGTTTGATTCTATATAAATATTAGCACTAGTTACAGATGGTGCACCATTTTTAACACTACCATCTTTTCCTATTGTAAACTTATCCTTTTCATTTGAAAGTTCTACACCTTCTTTAGATGGATAATATGTTCCATCAACTTTATAACGGAATTTTACATTTTCACCAGATGTTAATTTATACTTAAAGTTTGCTTGTAAGTAACCAGAATTAGATGATTGAGTCATTGCTTCACCTTTACTCCAAGTTTCTCCATCATCTGTACTGTATTCATAATCAGCAGAACCAGCTGAAGTTTTAGCATATACTGTAGCAGATTGCTCTGGTGCTTCTGGAGTATCACACTCAACATCAATAGTATTAACATCACCTGCTGCAATTTTTACATACACAGCTTCTCCATAAGTATCCTTACCAATAGCATAACTTCCCTCTTTTGCATTTTCTATACCTTCTAAAGTTGCTACCTTAGTAAGTGACTTTCCATTACAAGTAACATCACCTATATTTTTTGCATGAAGTTTTACAACATATGATTTTACAGGTGTTTCATAAGTTCCTTCTTTTTTAGCTGTTTTAAATGATATACCGCTACCATTTGGAGCTACTGACAATTCTTGTTTAAATACATTGCTATTTTCTTCATAATCATAAGTTTCTCCATCATCATCATAGTATTCAAATGTTGTCTTCTTTGCTGATGGGAATACATTTAAATTAATTTGATCTACATCTGCTGTATCCTTTGCAATTGAATTAATATTCTTTTGTGAAGGAATAATTGCTCCTTCTTTTATAAATAGTGGTACGTCTTTCCATGTTTTATCATCTGTTTTTACTGTGATTTTTTGACCACCTTCGTATTCTGTTCCATCTGCATAATTAATCCATTTTCCTGCAGGTAAATAAATTTCTTTTTCAGTTTGTCCTTTATCAAGTACTGGTGAAACAAGCATATAATCACCAAACATCCAAGAATACATTTCTTGTGATACATTAGGATCATTAGGATATTGCATCATTAAAGTTTTTACAATACCAGTTCCTCCTTCATATGCATCATGCTCATATTTATAAATATAAGGAACAAGTCTATATCTAAGTTGCATAACATCCTTTGCTGCTGCTTCTGCTGTAGTTCCATATACCCAAGGATAACGAGTTTTTCTATCTTTTCCTACTTTAGCACCACCATATCTTGGTACAGAATCACTCTTAGCACAACACTCACCATGTGTTCTAAATATTGGAGTAAATGCACTAAATTCAATCCATCTTGCATAGTTTTCATCATCAACTGGATCTTGAGTAAATCCTCCAGTATCCATTCCCCATTTATTTTGGCCTAAATTTACTGCTGCAATAAGCTTACCTGCTTGTCCTTTCATCGTTTCATATCCTGAAGCTATATCACCTGTCCATACACCATAAGCATACTTTTGAGCACCTAAATAGAAACTTCTGTTTATAGACCATACTCTAGTTTGGTCCTTTGTATATTTTCTTTGACCTTCATATTGAGCTTTTTGAAGATAAAGGTTATCATAATTTCCAAAACCATTACAATGATCTATTTCATCATTCCAATATCCGTATAATCCTTTCTCAAATGCTCTACTTGTACAATCCCACCAAAAGTCTCTTCCAGCTTGAGTTGAATTATCTATTGGAACATAATCCTTACTAGCACAATAATCACTACCACGTTCACCTCTCGAATTTATAAATCCTCCAGCTTTCATTGCAGCATATTCTGCAGTATCTTTTCCATTCTCTTTTCCTGTAAATATTCTAGGCTTTACAATACCTGTAAAATGCATACCATTTTCTTCTTGCCATTTCTTCAACTCACCACTTGCTGCACTTGGGAAATCTGTAGAATCCTATGTAAATTCACCATAGTCACTTAATTTTCCCCATTCTTTCCAGTCAAAGTCAAAGCAAAAATTATCTATAGGAATATTTTTAGATCTATAAGTACCAATAACTTCTTTAACTTGAGATTCAACTGTACCTGTTCCTGGCCATCCCCATTGAGTATTAGTATATCCCATTGCCCATTTAGGGTACATTGGAGTTTTTCCAGAAGCTTCTGAAAGACCTTTTGCTATAGTTTCAGGATCACCAACTATAATAAAATATTCAGCATCTTTTTTGGATATTCCAGAATACTCTAAAGTATTATCACCTGTTGTTATCTTACCCCCATCAGAATCTACAAGTAATCCATATCCTCCATTACTCCAAACAAATGGACCACCAGCATAACCTTGGCTTCCACTTTCCACATTAAATTGTCCATTATTTCTTATTGTTCCATCAGTAGCATTTGTACCATTAGAATATCCAGTTATTCCATAAAAGTTTTCTCCAGAATTATGGCTAAATGAAATTGAACCGGTACTTAGCTTAGATTGTCTAACAAGAAGACCTTTAGAAGAATCATATACTGATAATGATAAATCTGATTTTCCTATTTTTACTGTCATAGCTTCAGTTTCTAATACTACAGTATCTGAGTCTAAATCACTTTTTGTTATTTTTGCCTTGCCCCACTTTTGATTAGAATCAAGAACTTCTGTATCTTCATCTTCCTGACCATTTGGCTTATAATTGACCCTTAATATATTGTCTTCACATACTTGTACATCGATTACATCTGAACCACTTTTAATGGTTAAGGTGTCTCCATTTAAAGTAAAGTTACCATCTTTACTGGTGGCATAAGCAATTTCAGTATTACTTGGTATAATAGTAATATTACTAAATATAACAGTAGCTGCAATAATCCACGAAAATATTTTCTTAGATTTCATATTAAATTTCCCCCTAATTAAAAAATATTTTTTTAGCTTTACCTCCTTAAATTATTATGCTCCTTTTTATGCTACGTCTATATACCATTTTACCTTCTTACAAGTTTTTTTACAATACATTACAATTTTTTGTTTTAATTTGTACAAAAAAAGTGTGCCACTTTAAAATTAATGACACACTTTATTTTTATTATCTTTTAATTGAAACCTCTTCTGATTTAGCCTTAGCAACAATTTCAAATGTACCTGCATCTGTAGTAGTCCATATATATGAAGGTGATGATGTATAATCTCTTAATTGATGCCACTTATTATTATCATCATAATATCCAAAAGAATATTCAACTGTTGGATCTTCTGTATTAACAGTAGCTGTTAATTTTACATCTTGACCTTTTATAACAGTTTGTGTATTTGATGCTATTGTAACTTTACTTAATTTAGGATAAGTTTGTCCTCCTGACTTCTTAACTGTAATCTTAATAATTTCACTTTCAATTTCATCTACATCATCTGATTTTGCCTTTACAATTACATTATATTCTCCTTCATCTTTTACTGTCCATGAATATGTGTTATCTGAAGAATATTCACTTAAAATATTCCATTCACTATCTTCATCATAATAACCAAATTCATACTTAACAGATTCATCATCAGTATCTGCTGTAGCTGTTAATTTTATTTTATCTCCAACATTTACATTTTTACTGCTAGCTTCAAGAGTAACTTTAGTTAATTCTTCTACAGGTGGATCTATTATACTAGCATCAATAACATACTTTTGTATATTAATTGCAGATTTATTTCCTTTTTTATCTACTGCAATTGATTTAACTGTTGTAGTTTTACTAATTTTTATAGGTTCTGAATATTCACTACTAGATTCTGTAGGATCTGAACCATCTAATGTATAGTAAATAGTTGCATTTTTATCTGATGCAGTTAATTTAAGTGTCTGCTCTTTATTGTAAGTTCCACCTTTTATACTTGAAGTAATTGTCAATCCTTCTGTAACTACTTCACCACTGCCACCACCATTAGGGCCTCCAGCAGATATTTTACCATTATCAAAAGTATTAGTACCCATATTTATAGTATAGTTTTTACCACCATTATTATCCCAGGCAGTTCCATTTTTATTAAAGCATACTTCAGCTCCTGTAGCTGTTCCAACATTTAAAGTAATTTTTAAATAACCATCTATTTCAGCTGGTTCCATTACATCTCCAGGTGATTTAGTCCATGTATCTTCACCACCGCCTAATGGTCTCCAATGAATATTTGTTGCACTACCTTTATAATAAAGAATAACTGAGTTATCCCAATCTGGTCTTCCTGCTACTATTTTTCCAGTAGAATCATTCATAAAGTCTCCAGTAGTTATAGTAGTACCATCATCAGATGGAAGCCAAGTCTTTCCATTATCAGTAGAATATCTAATAGTTACATTTGGATTATCAGCATCATATGATATTGACTTAGAATATTGTCCCTTTTCAGTTCCATATGAATCAAGAAGCATTGCATCACTCCAGCCACTATCATCTTTCACTTGAATAGCTGGTCTTTCAGTTGAAGCTATATATAAAGTTGCAGTACTAGAAGCTGGTGCACCAGTTTTTAATTTTCCATCTTTTCCAATTGTAAAGATAGTTTCTTCACTATCTAATTCAACACCATCTTTTGATGGGAAGTAATTGTTATCACCTAAATTACAACGTACCTTAACGTTATTACCGCCTTCAGGAATATACTTAATATCAGCTTGTAAATATCCTGCATTAGAAGATTGAGTCATAGATTCCTTATTAGTCCATGTGTTACCACCATCAGTACTATATTCTAAGTCTGCTGAGCCTGCTGAAGTTTTAGCATATACAGTAGCAGATTGTTGTGCTGCTGTAGGTACATCACACTTTACATCAAGAGTTGTAACATCCCCTGCATCTATTTTTAT
The DNA here is from genome assembly GCA_012519155.1 of Clostridiales bacterium. Lineage (GTDB taxonomy): Bacteria > Bacillota > Clostridia > Clostridiales > Clostridiaceae > Clostridium. The sequence continues at coordinate 10,562 of JAAYQS010000045.1, read as the reverse complement.
ATAAACAGCCTCACCTAAATCATCTGTTCCTACAGAATAAGTACCAGCAGAAGCTGTATCTATTCCAGCTAAAGTACCACTCTTTTTAAGTTCTTTTCCATTGCAAGTTACAGAAGTTGCATTTTTAACATGAAGTTTAACTGTGTAAGTTTCTAAATCACTGTCATATGTTCCTTCCTTCTTAGCTGTTTTGAATGTAATACCATCACCTGCACTGTTTGGAGAAACTGTTAGGTTTTGCTTATAAAAATTACTTCCATCTTCATAATCATAACTTTGTCCATCATCATCATAATATTCAAAGCTTGATGATTTAGCATCAGGGAACACATCAAGATTAATGTTTGTTATTTTCTTTTCACCAACATAATTTACATCTTGTTGAGTAGGTATTATTGCACCTTGTTTAATAAATATAGGAATATCCTTCCATGTAGTAGCATCAGTATCTATTGTTATAGTTTGACCACCATCATATTCTTTACCATTTGAATAATCTATCCATTTTCCAGCTGGTAAATAAATATCTTTAGATGTTTGACCTTCATCTAAAACTGGTGATACAAGCATATAATCACCAAACATCCATGAATATACTTCTGAAGATACATTAGAATCATTTGGATACATCATCATAAGTGGTTTTATAAGTCCTGTACCACCATTTGATGCATCATATTCATATTTATATATATAAGGTATTAACCTATATCTAAGTTGCATTGCATTTTTAGCTGCAGCTTCTGCAGTATCTCCAAATTTCCATGGATAACGAGGAGTAGCAGATCTTCCTGTACTAGGTGCTTGTTCTGCTGATCTACAGTCTTGACCATGCACTCTAAATATTGGTGTAAATGCACTAAATTCTATCCATCTTGCATAGTTTTCAGGTGATGGGTCACCACCATTAAATCCACCTGTATCCATTCCCCACTTAGTTTCTCCAAGATTTGCTGCTGCAATCATCTTTCCAGCTTGTCCTTTCATACTTGCAAATCCTGTGCCTATATCACCTGTCCATACTCCATAAGAATATCTTTGAGCTCCTAAGTAGAAATTTCTATTTATAGACCATACTCTAGTACCATCATTTGTATATTTTCTTTGTCCTTCATATATTGCCCTTTGAGCATTCATATTACCAAAGTTTCCATATCCATTATCATGGTCAATTTCATCATTCCAAAAACCTTGAAGTCCTAAATCAAATGATTTTTCGTATTTACTCCACCACCAGTCCCTAGCTTCTTGAGTACTATAATCTATTGATACATAATCTTTACCTGCACAATAATCAGAACCTTTTTGTGCTGTTTTTGACACATATCCATTTTTAGTTGCTTCAGCAAATTGAGCAGTATCTTTTCCTGCTTCTTTTCCTGTAAATATTCTAGGCTTTATTATTCCTGTAAAATGTATTCCATTATCATCTTGCCATTTTTTCAAATTGCCACTTGCTGCACTTGGAAAATTGTCACCATTCCATGTAAATTCACCATTATCCATTTCTGGAACGCCCCAATATTTCCAGTCAAAGTCAAAGCAGAAATTATCTATTGGAATATTCTTTGATCTGTAAGTTTCTATAACATCTTTAACTTGATCTTCTACTGTACCTGAACCTGGCCAGCCCCATTGGGTATTAGTAAATCCCATTGCCCATTTAGGATACATTGGTGCACTTCCTGAAACCTCTGATAAACCTTTCATAATTTCTGTAGGTTTACCTACAATAACAAAATATTCTGCATTTTTTTTAGAGATTCCAGAATAACTTAAAGTTGTATCACCAGTTGTTATTTTACCACCATCTGAATCTACAAGTAATCCATAACCACCAGTACTCCATGTAAATGGGCCACCTGCCCATCCTTGGCTTGCGCATGTTACATCATAGCTATTATTATTTCTAAGTGAACCATCATTAGCACTTGTTCCACAGCCATATCCAGATATTCCATAAAAATTTTCTCCTGAATTATGTGTAAATGAAACACTTTTTGCTTCCTTTATGCTATCTTGTTTAAGAAGCAATTTTCCTGATGAATTATAAACTGATACAGATAAATCAGCTTTACTTATTTTAACTGTCATATTATCAGTTTTAATTACTGCTGGATCTGATTTCAAATCACTTGAAATAATATTTCCAGTATCCCACTTTTTATCTGGGTCAATAACTTCTGTTTCAGGATCTTCTTCTCCGTTAGGTTTATAATTAACCTTAAGGATATCTGATGAACATACTTGCATTTCAATTACATCTGAGTCATTTTTAATAGTTAAAGTATCACCAGTTAATGAAAAATCACCTTCAGTTGTTGTAGCTGCATATGTATCTTGTTCACTAAAAGGTCGCATTTTTTATATAAATATTAATTATTCTATTCTTATAATTTTTCTCTAACAATTTTTGCAGCTTTAACTAAATTTCTAAGACTTGCATCAGTTTCTTTTATTCCTCTTGTTTTTAATCCACAATCTGGGTTAACCCATAATTTATTTTTATCAATTTTCTTAAGCATTTTTTCGAGTGCTGAAACAATTTCTTCTACTGATGGAACTCTTGGTGAATGAATATCATATACTCCTGGTCCAACTTCAGTTTCAAAATTATTTTTATTTAAATCATCAAGGATAGTAAGCTTTGATCTTGATGCCTCAAAAGATATTACATCAGCATCCATATTATCTATAGCCTTTATTATATCTGAAAATTCACTATAACACATATGAGTATGAATTTGAGTTTCAGGTTTTATTTTTGAATTACATAATCTAAATGCTGGTATTGCCCAATCTAAATATTCACTATACCATTCATCTTTACGTATTGGTAATTTTTCTCTTAATGCTGCTTCATCTATTTGGATAATTTTAATTCCTGCCTTTTCTAAGTCACATACTTCATCTCTTATAGCAATTCCTATTTCATATGCCATTTCCTTTAATGAAATATCTTCTCTTGGGAATGACCAGTTAAGAATTGTAACAGGGCCTGTAAGCATTCCCTTAACTGGCTTATTTGTAAGACTTTGAGCATATTTTATATAATCAACTGTCATAGGTTTTGTACGTTTTATATCACCAAATATAATTGGAGGTTTTACACATCTTGTACCATAAGATTGAACCCATGCCTTTTCAGTAAATACATAGCCTGCTAAGTTTTCTCCAAAAAATTCTACCATATCATTTCTTTCAAATTCACCATGCACTAAAACATCAATACCCATATCTTCTTGATCTTTTATGCACTTTTCTATAAATCCATATACAACTTTATCGTATTGTGCCTTATCAATTTCTCCCTTTCTAAATGCACTACGGTTGCTCTTTACTTCTCTTATTTGAGGGAATGATCCAATTGTAGTTGTAGGTAAAATTGGTAATTTAAATTCTTCCTTTTGAATTTTTTCTCTTTCAGATCTCTTAGTATCTCTATTAAAATCCTCTTCTGTTAAATTTTTAACTGCATTTTGGACTTCCTTATCTTGTCCTACTCTTTCTTTTGTAAATATATCTTGATTATCCTTAAATGCTTTTTCATTTTCTAAATCAGATGCTTCAGCTAATACTTTAAGTTCATTAAGTTCTTGTAATTTTTCTACTGCAAATGAAAAATATTTTTTAACTTCCTTGTCTAACTTTTGCTCATTGGCTAATGTATAAGGTACATGAAGTAATGAACATGATGTTTGAATTACTACATTTTTTGCATACTTATTTATTTCATTTAATAAATCTAGTGTCTTTTTATAATTACATTTCCATATATTTTTTCCATTTAAAACCCCTGCAAATAATATTTTATCCTCTGGGAATTTATTTTTTGATAATAATTCAAAATTCTTTTTACCTTCTAAGAAGTCTAATCCTATTCCATCAAAACTTAAACTTACAACTTCATTGTAACAATCTCTTACATCACCAAAATATGTTTGAAGTAAAACCTTTAAGTTTCCTTTTTCATTTAATATATTTTCATATAATTGTTTAAATATATTTATATCTTCTTTTGTTAAGTCTGTAACTAAAATAGGTTCATCTATTTGTACCCATGATACACCCTCATCATTGAATTTCTTTAATATTTGTTTATAAGCTTCAGCTGCAGAAGAAACAAAATCCTTAATAGTCTTACTTCCACGATATTTAGCTAACTTAAGAAATGTAAATGGTCCTACCACAACTGACTTTGTTTCTATTCCTGCTTCTTTTGCTTCTTTATATAATTCAAAAGGTTTATTACTAGCAAGCTTTAACTCTGTATCATCTGAAATTTCAGGAACTATATAGTGATAATTTGTATTAAACCATTTTTTCATTGCAAGGGCACATACATCACCTTTTTCTCCTTGATATCCTCTTGCTACTGCAAAATATGTATCTAAATCATCAAGATTTAATTTTTTGTATTCCTCTGGTACTGCATTAATAAGAAATGCTGTATCAAGTACTCCATCATAAAAAGAAAAATCATTAGATGGTACATAATCTATACCTTGTTTCTTTATAAAAGAAAAATGTTCATTTCTAAGATCTTTCGCTACCTTTAATAATTCTTCTTTAGTTATTTCATGTCTAAAATATTTTTCTGATGCAAACTTTAACTCTCTTAATTTTCCTACTCTAGGAAAACCTATTATTGAATTCTTCATTTATCATACCTACCTTTTCTAATTTGCTTCTGTTAATTCTTTAAACTTATTATAAAATCATTTGGCAGTTATGAAAAATACAAAAAAATATGTGTTTAATATAGTTAAAAACTATACCTAAAAAGTAAAAAGTACCTAGATTTTCTGCTCATCTATGTATTTTCTTAAAGCTTCAATATAATTTTTACCATACTTGCTTATAATCATATCCTTTTTAGTGATAATTCCTATTTCCATATATTCCTGCACATCTAATGGCTTTGATATAATATTGTCTCCATTTAGCTCTTTGCTTATAACTCCAGAACTAATTGTATAACCATTTAATCCTATTACAAGATTAAATAAAGTAGCTCTATCACGAACCTTTATGTTTCTCTTTCTATCAAAGGTACTCAAAATTTCTTCTGAAAAATAGAATGAATTATATTCTCCTTGTTCAAAAGATAAATAAGGATAACTTTCAAGATCTTTTAATGTAATAACCTCTTTTTGTGAAAGTGGATGCTTTGAGCTTATAAAAACATGAGGTTTTGCTACAAATAACAATTCGAATTTAAGACCGTTTTGCTTTATTATTTTCATAAGTATGCTTTTATTATGATTTGAAAGATATAAAATTCCTATTTCACTTTTTAATTGACTTACATCTTGAATAATCTCATATGTTTGAGTTTCTCTTAATGTAAAATCATATTGAGCTTTTTCATATTTTTTTATTACATCTACAAAAGCATTTACTGCAAAAGAATAATGTTGTGTTGATACAGAAAATTGTGGTTTTTCTTTTTTTTCACCTAAATATCTTTCCTCTAATAAATTACTTTGCTCTAATACCTGTCTTGCATAACCTAAAAACTCATTTCCATCTCTAGACACTATTATACCTTTGTTAGTTCTTTGAAATATTGTTATTTGCATTTCATTTTCAAGTTCCTTTATTGCATTAGTAAGACTAGGCTGAGATATAAACAGTGCCTTTGCAGCCTCACTTATAGTTCCTTTTTCTGCTACCATAACAACATATCTAAGTTGTTGTAAAGTCATAATAAATAAGCCTCCTTAAAAATAAATATAACAAAAAACACTAGGTACCCATCCTAGTGTTTTTATCTCATAAATTCAACCCTTTTATTAAAACAAGCGTAATGCTTGTTAAAAGCTTATTAATTCTTACTACATTTTTATTATAGCACCTTTTTAAAAAAATACTATTAACAATTAGTAAACAATATGTTACTTATTTTTAAATATTTCTATTGATGAGTTCCTGTTCTCTTTGTTTTTTTGAAAATACACATCCGCAATAATCTTGTCTATATAAATTATATTCCTTTGATAATTCTATAGAGCGTTTATATCCTTCTTTCTTTTTAAAATCAGAAAACAAGTATTTAACACTTGAGCCTTCAGACAATTTTTTTCCTATTTCATTTAATTTTTGAGCATTTTTAAATGGACTTATAGTAAGGGTTGTAGTGAAGTAATCAAATCCATTATCCTGTGCAATTTTAAGAGTTTCCTTTAATCTCATTTCATAACACTTAAAGCACCTTTCTCCACCTTCTTTTAAATTTTCTAATCCCTTTGCCATTTCAAAAAACTTATCACTATTATAAACACCTTCAATTATATTAACTTCATTTTTAAATTTCATACTTCTTATAAGATATTTTTCTTCCTCAAGTCTTTTTTTATATTCCTCTAAAGGATATATATTAGGATTATAATAAAAAACTGTTATTTTAAAAAATTTTGATAAATATTCTAAAACATAACTGCTGCATGGTGCACAGCAACTATGAAGAAGTAATTTAGGCACCTTATTTTTTAATTGCAATTCATCTATAAGTTTGTCAAGTTCCTTTTGATAATTTATTTTATTCATATTTTACTCCTAAAACTAAAATACTTTAATTAGCAGCTTCTAGCTTATTCTTTTCTTTATCTACAAACATCATAATAAAAGATATAATAAGCATTATAGAACAAAGCATAATTGCCCTTTCTTTAAGTACATCAACAAAGAAATCACCTATAACTGCTCCAATTATAAATGAAAATATAATTCCACAATATAAAAGTCCTTTTTCCATAGCTTTTTTATCTTTTGAGTTAAATAAATAGTTACAAATATGTTCAGTACCACTTCTTAAATTTCCAATACACATTGTTGTAGCTATACCATTTCCATGAATCTTTCTAAAACTTTGCACCTGGATACCACAAGCAAAGGAAGTTATACTATTTGCTAAAAGATTTAAATTTTGTGGCATAAAACTAACTATTAAAAGCACTATAGCTTCACATAATACTGAAATTTGTCGCCAATGTAATGTATTTTCCTCCTTAACATGAGTTCTTACAATATAAGCCAATGCTATGCCTATAGCAAATGATATCACTGGGAAAAAATATTCTGCTGCCATTTTTAAATTGCCCTTAGATAAATTAATACCAAGTAAAAGCATATTTCCTGTTTGGGCGTTTGCAAATACTTCACCTCTGCACATATATGAATATGCATCCATGAAGCCACCTGAAATAGCTAAAACAATTCCTAATTCGATTGATTCTGACATTTGTTTTGCATTATTCACAAAATCCCCCCTACAAATTTATTTTTTCAATTAATATAATAATAGTGTTTATACATAATATCAACTAAAATAGGAATACCTATATTAACTAAAAACATAATTTGATTCATTTTTCTTTCTTCATCTTTTAAAATTTTTAATTCCATATTATCGCCTCTTTTGTAGATTATTTTTCCCTTACTTTTATAATCATAATAAATTATTTTTTCTACATTAACAAAATGTGAATTTTTTTGTAAAAAATTAAATTTCAAATCAAATATATTATCTAATATGTAAACAGTAATTTAATATATTATAAATTTTTAATAAACATGATACTATAATATGGTTGCAAATAGGGTTAATATACATTTTTATGTAATTTTTGCAACAATAATGGTAAAAATCAAGGGGCTACATTTACAAGCACAATATCTATATTAAAAAAACAAGGAATTGTAAGCACAGCAGATGTTCCAATTGAAAGCCTTGACAACTATCCTGATGATAATCACGATCCATATTATACCAATTTACATGCTAAGGATAATATATGGTTAAAGGCCTTAGACAACAGAATAAAAGATAGCTTCAATATAAAACTTAATACAACAACAGATACACCAATAAAAAGTGAAAAGGATGAAAAAATTATTCCTCTAAAAAATGATTCAATATGCTTTCTTGGATTTTTATACATTTCTATTTGAGGTACACAAGAAAAACGTATTCTCTTTGAATTTCTCCACCATAAAAGGTCTATTACAATAAGATCAAATAAATTTAAACCTTCACCAAGAATTAAAAAATTGATGTTTTCTTTGGTGCCCTTCTTTTTAATTCTTGATTTTTTAACACTCTTTTTTGTACTTCATCTGGATCATAACCATAAAGCTGCAAGTAGTTGATAATTTTTATCAATTACTTACAGCTCTTTTTATTATATATTATCTATTAAGATATATTTTTTTATTAAATCTTTATTATATGCATCTAAATCAAAATCATGTATTTGTTTTTTTAATACGCTGTTCCTCCAATAATAAGTTGTATTATTTTCACTATAACTTATTGCACTTTTAACAGTTTCCTCTAAATTGTTAAAAACACTAAGATCAGATACAAAAATTATTTTATCATCAAATGATTTAATTTTTACAGTATATAATTTGTTATTAATAATAACAGCATATAATGTATCATTACCATCACCATTTCTTGATTTCATACAATCAGTAATATAAGATATAGATGTTATATATATTTTTTTACTAGAATCACACACACCATATGCTAAGTGTAAATTCATATAGTCAATGTTTATATGACTATTTTTTATATAATCTGCTATTAACTTTATTTTACTTTCATCTGCAAGAATATATTCAAAAATATGTATCCCTCATTTCAATTATATTTTCATAATTACTAATATATTTTAGACTTATTTAAATTTACTTTTTTTATTAATGCCATAGTAATCATCTCTGCTTAAGCAAGTCCAGCCTGTGCTATACTTTGAATTCGCATTGCTAAATCTGTAAATTTACTCATATTATTTCTACCATAAATTTTTACTAACCTATTCTTTTATTAAATAAACTCCAAATAGTTCATTTACTCTATCTTTGTTGTATCCATATCCTTGTTTATCTACAAAATCTTATGTGTTTCATTATAAACACCAAGTCCTTTATTCAATGCAGTTTCTTTTAAAAAAGTATAAGCTATCCTTATTATCTTTTTAGTTACTCTTTGTTAGCTAATATAACACACCATTATTAATAATGCAAGATAATAAAAATATCTCTTTTATTCTGATAATGTCTGTATAAAGCGCCTTTTGTTATTCCAAGCACCTCAACTATTTGTATAATATATGCTAAAAAAATAGCTCCAATTAAGAGCTACAAATTTTAATTAATTAATTAATTTATTTTCATTTTCAAATATATCTAGTGCTTGTTTTAATGTGCCAGTTAATACTCGTTCAGTATTATTAGAAGGTTTTTCAAGTGAATAATCATTAATAACAATATGATTATCTACTACTACATAGTATAAAAAACATTGTTTTGTGTTCCCCCAATGTTCTATATCTTTTTTTACTGAAGCTATAAGAGATGTATATTCAAATGAACAATTTTCTGCATTCTCCCTGATAATTAATTCACACGTATGAGTTATTATAATTCATTAAAAATATAATTTCAATAGCATTTCAATTATAATTATACATCTATATATTTATCATATAAATAAATTTAAAAGGGTTATGAAAAATGATTTCATAACCCAAAACAACTCATACATCAGGAGCTGCTTATAATAGAAGAGTGTCATAGTGAAAATGAAGAAGGTTGTCTTATGATTGATGTATTTAAAACTTCTATTATTTATCTTGTAAATTAATTATTGCATATTTTTCAAGAAATTGATATTAAATATTTTTAATCTTTGTAAATGTTCTTTTAAAGAGAAATTAATTTTTTACCTCTTATTTTACACCTAATATCTTCAATTGTTCGTTAATCTCAGCTTCAAGTTCTGCTATTTCTTTGTTATCTTGTTCTAGCTGTTTATTTATTTCATCTAAATTAACAGGTTCTTCTTCCTCAAATGTATCTACATAACGAGGAATATTTAAGTTGAAATCATTCTCTCTTATTTCTTCAATTGACGCTACATGAACATATTTATCTATATCTTTACGTTCTTTAAATGTGTTTACAATTTTATCTATATGTTCATCTTTTAAATTATTTTGATTTTTTCCTTTTTCAAATTCTTTGCTTGCATCAATAAATAGTACTATAATATGGATTTTATTGCAAAAAAGTGTAAATTTAATAAATTACACTTTTAAAAGATTAAATCATTTTTAGATGACTTTTTTGTTCTGTCCCCTTACGGAGTAACCTTATCTTTAACCAGAAATGGATGTCTTATAATGATATCAACATTGCAAAGTTTCTGTCCCCTTACGGAGTAACCTTATCTTTAACATTTTGAATCAGGACCATGTTACTTAATTAGTAAAAAGTTTCTGTCCCCTTACGGAGTAACCTTATCTTTAACATGATATAATGAAATTAACAAAAACAAAATTATTATTAATGTTTCTGTCCCCTTACGGAGTAACCTTATCTTTAACAGCACCTCTGTAATACCTTGATATCACTGGGCTAAAAATGTACTTTGCGGCTCATAAGCTATTTTTTATTAATTTCCAGTTAATCTATTAAGCCAAACATACCCAATCCATTGATATGACTTTTGCGGGGCATTTTTAGTAGTTTCCAGGAATTTATTGCATTTT
>JAAYQS010000005.1 GCA_012519155.1 Clostridiales bacterium | reverse complement strand
TGAATCATATATAGATGCTATGGTAGAAATTGAAGAAAATATAGTTGAAGATCTATCTAATAAATCATTTTATGCTAAAAGTACTAAAGAAGATTTTGAAAATATTATAAATAATTATAATAACAAGGTAATAGGATTAGTTAATAACAAGAATGAACTTATAGCAATGGGAGTTTATGTTGCTTTTTTAGATTTTAAGGAAAACTATGGCTATGATTTAGATGTACCAATAGAAAATTTAAAGTACGTAGGGAATATTGAATCTACATTAGTTAGAAAAGAATATAGAGGAAACGGAATTCAAAAGAAAATATGCATAGAACTTGAAAGATATGCTAAAAATGATGGAATTAAAATTTTAGGTGCAACTGTAGCGCCTGATAATAAATTTAGTTTAAATAATTTTTTAAATTTAGGATATAAGATATATAATAGAAAGATTAAATATGGTAGTTTTGATAGGTATATATTAAAAAAAGAATTAATATAAATTTATATGAATAAAAACCTCTTTTTAGAACAAACTAATATTGTAATAAGAGTAAAGGAGGTTTTACATATGGATAAATGCACATGTGGCAGTAATAGTAACATTAAATGTTCTGTAAAACAATGTAAATTTAATAATGAAAGTTCAGGACATTGCTCATTAGAAGAAATTAAGATTGGAACTCATGAAGCTAATCCTACAGTTCCACAATGTACAGATTGTGAATCATTTGTACTAAAATAATAATATATTAATTTTGTAATAATAGATTTATTAAATTAGTATGTTTTTAGCCAGCTTATGAAAAGTAAGCTGGCTTTTCATCATATAAAAATATACATAATATTAATAAAGTTAAATTTCTTAATATTTATTTAAATATTAGGTAAAGTGTTTAGGAAAATAAGTATTTTGTCGATATATTATTATAAATAAAAATGTGGATGTGATAATATGAAGTTAGCAGAAATAAATAAAATAATAGTACAGCAAATAAAAAAACAACTAAAGTTACTTAATAATGCGAAGTTTATAAGCACACCTAAAAAAAATAATGTAATATCTTATTCTATAAAAAGTGAGTTTGGAACAACACTTATAGATGTGTATTATATTATTATTGATAATATAGATGTAAAGATTGTAAAAATAGTTGATTTAATAAATGGAAGTGAAGAAGTATGGAGAGATGGTACTGTATATAAAATAATGAAAGATATGAAGGGATGGTATTATAGCTATAGTGAATTTACTTTTGAAAATACTTGTATTTTAGCAGAATTTAAAGATCACCATATTAGAATAGACAAAAAGTATTATGATTCTTATGTATATATTACAAGTAAGGTGGTTGCAGAATTAATATTAAAGCATTATTATAAATTATATAATAAAAACTAGTAATTTTGGGAGATGTAATATAATGAAAGCTTTAATATGTGGTTCAGGAGCAATTGGAATAGCAATAGGTGCATCACTTATAGATTCAGGTGTTGAAACTACTTTTTTTGCAAAGGGAAAAACAAAAGATGCAATATTAAATGGTGGTATAAAGCGTATTGGATTGTTTAAGGAAATTACAATTCCTAAAGAAAATGTACAAGTTTTCGATAAGTATAATACAATTAATGATTCATTTGATTATATTATAATATCATCAAAAACTACGAGTAATGAAGACATTGCTTTAAACTTAGACAAAAATAGAAATCTATTGAAAGACAATGGAAAAATAGTTATTTTTCAAAATGGCTGGCACACCGATAAAGAATTTTTAAAATACTTTACTAAAGAGCAAGTTTATTCAGCTAGAATAATTACGGGATTTGAAAGACCAGAAAGAAATATAAGTAAAATAACAGTTCATGCAGATCCTGTGTTTATAGGTTCTTTATATGGATTTTCAGAAGATGCAGTTAAACCTTTAGCTGAGGCTATAGATAAAAGTGGTATACCTTGTGAAACAACAATGGAGGTTTCAAAGGCTTTATGGGCTAAAATGCTTTATAATTGCACATTAAATCCATTAGGAGCAGTTCTTAGAGTAAATTATGGAAAACTTGCTGATTGTGAAAATTCAAAATTTATAATGAATAATATAATTGATGAGATTTTTAAAGTTATGGAAGCTTCAAATAATAAATCTTATTGGAACAATGCAGATGAATATAAAAAGGATTTTTATGAAAAGCTAGTACCTAGTACATATGATCATAGAGCATCAACTCTTCAAGATATAGAAAGAAAAATAAAAACAGAAATAGATACATTAACAGGTAGTATTATTGAACTTGGTAATAAATATAATATTGATACTCCTTATAATAAAATGATGTACAACTTAATAAAATCTATAGAAAGTAATTTTTAAGAAAAGAAAGACAGTACTATTTCCATTAAATAATACTGTCTTTTTTTATAATTTAATTTATTATAGTTCTTTTAATTTTTCAAGAGAATTTGTTTTTAATAATAGTACGTAAAATATTGAAACAAATATTAATCCACAAGCTGTTTGAATACAGAAACCTGGAATTGCGGCAATACCAGCTTCTAATCCAAAGAATATTATACTAAAGATTGTATATGCTACTATTTGAAATAATCCACCAAGTATAGCACCAACAAGCCATGAATATTTTAATTTTGAACATTTTTTTATGAATATGCCCATAATTATTGCCATTATAGATTTTATAAAAAATGTAGGAATAACCCATATTAGGTATCCTCCTAAAATATCTGATAAAGCTCCTCCAATAGCTCCAGCTAAGGCTCCTCTTTTATATCCCATAATTATAACTGCTAAGAATATGAAAGCATCACCTAAATGTGTGTATCCATTAACAGATGGAATTTTTAAAAAGAATGTAGCTAGGTATACTAAAGCTGCAAATATACCTATTTTAGTAATATCTTTTGTTTTGTTACTTATGTTATCCAAATTTATCCCTCCAAATCTTTTGTATAGCAATATTATAATATAATAAGCAAATAGAATATGCAAATTATGAAATGAAAATTCAAGAGATTATAGAAAAAGACGATAATTATAAAAATGCTTATACTTGTAAAGGTAGTGATATTATGAAAGAACAAATAAAAAACAAAAAAATAAAATTACGAGGGGGAAAATCATTAGGAAATACTATTGAATATTTAAGTGGTTTGCTCGTGATTATTGTAGTGGCAATTAGTATACTAGTTACAATACCTAATTATAGAGAAAATATTAAGCTGCAAGTAAAAAATAATATGGAAAATTTAATAACTTCATATGGAATGTTAGTTGATGCTACTATAGATTCAAATGGAACATTGTCAGAAGATGATGCAAGAGAGTTATTAAGTGATGTAAAAATTCAAGGGTTACAATCAAGTTATACATATTTAGTATCATGTGATGGTACAATGATGTATCATCCTACTACAGATAAAATTGGTAAACCTGTTGAAAATAGCGTTGTACATAATGTTGTAGAAGAATTGAAAAATGGCAACATACCTGATAATAAGGTAGTTGAATATGACTTTAGAGGTGTGAAAAAATATGCAGGTTATCATATATCGCCTAAAGATAAGTGCATTTTAATTGTTACAGCAGATGAGTCTGAAATATTAAAGCCAATAAAAATTTTTATAATTAGAATGATTGTAATACAAACTATAATATTAATATTGGTAAAAGTAATAAGTAAATTAATTATTAATAAGTTAATTAAGCCATTAAAAAGATTGAAAAAATTAGCAGAAAAAACAGCTGAATATGATTTAAAAGATAAAGAAAATTTTAATGATATAATTTCAAGAAGAGATGAAATAGGAGAAATAGGAAGAGCATTTGTTAATATGAGGAAAAATCTAAGAAGTATTGTATCTCAAATAGACAATACATCAAAGAGTATATCAAAAAGTGCTGAAGATATAGAATATGTAACTAATATTATAAGTGAAAATTCAAGTAATAATTCTTCCGTAACAGAAGAACTTGCAGCTGGTATGGAAGAAACTACAAGAGCTACTTCAAACATTAGTGAAAGTGCTTTGTCAATTGATGCAGAGACTAAGGATATTAACACATTAGCAGAAGAATGTTTAAAAGCTTCAAGGGAAGTTTTCTTTAGAGCAGATTATATTAATAAAAATATAGATAATAAGAAGAAAATTGCAAGAAAATTATGTGAAGAAGTTAATGAAAAAACTGAAATAGCAATTAATGAAGCAAAATCTGTTGATAAAATAAATGAGCTTGCTAGTGCAATAAAGGCAATAACTACTCAAACTAGTATGCTTTCATTAAATGCATCTATTGAAGCAGCAAGGGCTGGTGAATATGGAAAAGGCTTTGCAGTAGTTGCAGATGAAATTTCAAATCTTGCAAATCAATCAGCAGAAACAGTAGGTAGAATTACAGAAATTGTTGAAGATGTACACATGGCTGTAAGGAATATGACTGATTGTATGAATCAAACAATGAATTTTTTAAAAGAAAATGTATTTAATGATTATGAGGAATTTTCTTCAGTAGGAAATCAATATAGAGATGATGCAAAAACTTTTGAAAAAAATGCAAAGGATATAAGTAGTTCTATAAATATGCTATCAAGTGAAATAGGAAGAATATCAGAAGCAATTGCAGGTATGAATACAACTATAAATAATTCTACAAATGGAGTTAAAGATATTGCGGAGAAAACATCTAATATAGTTACATCATTAGATAAAGCTTATGATTCAGTTAAAGAAAATATTAAATACTCAAATGATTTAGAAAGTATTGTTGATAAATTTGAACTTTAAAATTTCAATCAAAAAATGACCCTAATTGTATATTAGAGTCATTTTTTGAAAAGTAATAAAAAAATCATAATATAATATTGACACTTAATGTAACAAGTGGTAACATAAATTCATAAAGTAAATTAAAGTCTTTGATAAGAAGTAAGTAGATAAATTGTGTTTATTTCCAGAGAGTTTAGCAATTGGTGAGAGCAAGCAATGTAGCATTTATTGAATGGATCTTTGAGACTGCACTTGGAATTTTAGTATAAGTGCACGGGAGTTAACCGTTATATTAGCAGGGTATTGTAAGTACCTTTTAAAGTTTGTGCATGATAGGTGGCATAGCGATATACATTTCGTCCTACATAGAGGTGAAGTGTTTTTTTTATTTTTAAATTTTGTTATGCTTTTATGTATGATAAATATGGGTGGCACCACGAGTCACTTCGTCCCATTTATAGGATGAAGTGACTCTTTTTATAGAGAAAATTATGTGAGTAAATAAAAGGAGGATTAATTATATGATTAACATTACAAAAGAGCAGTTTAATGAAAAGAAATCATCAGGCAAGTTTTTTTCTATTATGAGTGAATTTAGAGGTGATGAAATTACACCAATTACAATTTTTAAAGGATTTAATGGAAAAGGACAATTTATTTTAGAGAGCGGAAGTAAGGAAAATAGATTTGGAAGATATTCTTTCTTAGGAGAAAATCCATATAAAGAAGTAGTCGGAAATACAATAAATGAGGTTAATGAAGTTAAGAAAGAAATAGAAATAGAATTTGATGCTGAAGAAAATCCATTTCCATTTAAAGGTGGAGCAATTGGTTATATGGGTTATGATACAGTAACATTTTATGAAAAAAAATTGAATTTTAAAAATGATGATCCTCTAGATCTTCCAATAGTAAGATTCAATTTTTATAAAAAGTATATAGCTTATGATCATTTTACTCATAGAGTATATGTAGTAGAAAACATAGATAAAAATGATAAAAGAGATTATGAAGAAATAATAGAAAAACAAAAAGAATATTTCATGTCACTTTTAACTAGCACTAGCTATTTATTTCAGGAAGAAAGAAAAAATGATGATGTTGAATTTAAGTTTGTTACCAATAGAGAAAAGTACATTGAAAATGTAAAAAAAGCTAAGGAATATATAAAAGCAGGAGATATATTCCAAGTAGTACCATCTCTTAGAATGTATTGTGAAACTAAAGAAAGTCCTTTTGAAATATATAGAAGACTTAGAGAAAAAAATCCATCACCATATATGTATTTTATAGATTATGAATCATATCAAATAATAGGATCTTCACCAGAAAGTTTAGTATCTGTTAAAGACGGATTAGCAAGTACAAATCCAATTGCAGGATCTATAAGAAGAGGAAAAGATGATAAGGAAGATAAGGAATTAGAAAATCACTTATTAAATGATGTTAAGGAAAGAGCAGAACATGTAATGCTTGTAGACCTTGGAAGAAATGATATAGGAAAAATAAGTGAAATTGGAACAGTAGAAGTTCAAGATTTTATGAAAATAGAAAAATTTTCACATATAATGCACATTACAAGTAAAGTTGTAGGAAAATTAAATAAGGAAAATGATGCATTTTCAGCAATAGCTTCTTGCCTTCCTGCAGGAACATTATCAGGTGCTCCAAAAATAAGAGCCATGGAAATAATAGAAGAATTAGAAGATGTTAAACGTGGAATTTATTCAGGAACTGTTGGTTATTTTTCATTTGATGGAGCAATGGACATGTGTATTGCCATAAGAACAATAGTATTAAAAGGAAAAACAGCTTATATTCAGGCAGGAGCTGGAATTGTTTATGATTCAGTACCAGAAAAGGAATTTGAAGAAACTCAAAGCAAATTAGGTGCATTAAAGGAGGCTTTAAAATGATTTTATTAATAGATAATTACGATTCATTTACATTTAATCTTTATCAATATATGGGTGAATTTGCAGATATAAAAGTTGTTAGAAATGATGAAGTTACAATAGAAGAAATAGAAAAAATAAATCCTAAAGGAATTGTTATTTCACCAGGGCCAGGAAGACCAGAAGATGCTGGAATTTCCATAGAAGTAGCAAAACATTTTGGCGAAAGCATCCCAGTGCTAGGTATTTGCTTGGGACATCAATCAATAGCTGAAGCTTATGGAGGTAAGGTTATAAGAGCTGATGAAATTTACCATGGTAAAAGTTCACAGGTTGAAGTTAAAGGAAATGATATTTTTGAAGGGATACCAAGAAAAATTGATGTTATGAGATATCATTCATTAATTGTAGAAAGATGTTCACTTCCAAAAGAACTTGAAGTAATAGCAGAAACTACTGATAAGCATATTATTATGGCAATAAAGCATAAAACAAAGAAAATATATGGAATACAGTTTCATCCAGAGTCTGTATTTACACCAAAAGGAAAAAGAATTTTAAGAAATTTTGTGGAGGGGATATGCAATGAATATTAAGGAAGCTATAAAAAAGGTAATAGAAAAACAAAATTTAACTGAAAATGAAATGGCAGATGTAATGAATGAAATTATGAGTGGAGAAACTACATCAGCACAAAAAGGTGGATTTTTAATAGGACTTAAAGAAAAAGGTGAAACTCCAGAAGAGTTACTTGGGGCTGCAAAGGCTCTTAGAAGCCACACATTAAAAATAGATATAAAAAATAATGAGCATTTAATAGATTGCTGCGGTACTGGTGGAGATGGAGGAAAAACTTTTAATATATCTACTACAGTAGCAATTGTTATAGCAGCTGGTGGAGTTAAGGTTGCAAAGCATGGAAATCGTGCAGTATCAAGTAAAAGTGGAAGTCTTGATGTTTTAAAAGCATTAAATATAAGAACTGATTATTCAAAAGAAGAAAGTGAAAAAATTATAGAAGAAAAAGGAATGGCCTTTTTACTTGCACCAACTTATAATGGTGGCATGAAAAATGTTGGAAAAGAAAGAATAGAACTTGGAGTAAGAACAATATTTAATATGCTTGGCCCTCTTTTAAATCCTGCACCACTTACAGGACAACTTATGGGAGTATATGATGCAAGTTTAATAGATACAGTAGCGCAAGTTTTAATAGGTCTTGGACTTGATCGTGCTATGGTTGTTCATGGTAATGATGGACTTGATGAATTAACTACTACAACAACATCAGTTGTATGTGAAGTTAAAGATGGAAAAATGAATAAATATATTTTAGATCCTAAGAAATATGGAATAAATTATGCATATCCTAAAGATATTGAAGGTGGAGATCCAGAGGAAAATGCAAAAATTACAATAAATATATTAAAGGGAGAAAAAGGACCAAAGCGTGATATAGTAGTGTTAAATGCAGCAGCAGCATTTTTTGCAGGAAAAATTGTAGACACAATAGAAGATGGAATTAAAATGGCAGAAGATTTAATAGACAGTGGAAAGGCTTATAAAAAGTATGAAGAGCTTGCAAACAATTAATATATTATAAAGTTGAGGTGTGAAAAAGTGATACTTGATGATATAGTAGCAAAGAAAAAAATAAGAATTGAAGAGCATAAGAAAAAAATTTCTTTAGAGGATATTAAGGCTAAGGCAGAAATAATAACTCTTAAAGAAAAAGAAGACAGAAATTATATTAAAAACAAATTTAAAAAGGCTTTAAAGAAAGATGGTTTATCTGTAATTGGCGAATACAAAAAAGCATCACCATCAAAGGGAGTTATAGTAGAAAACTTTGATTTAGATAAAATAATAAAATATTATGAAGGATTAAATATTGATGCTTATTCAGTTCTTACAGAAGAAGATTTTTTCCTTGGAAGCGATAAGAATTTAATTAAAGTAAAATCATCAAGTATAAGACCTATAATTAGAAAAGATTTTATTGTAGATTTTTATCAAATATATGAAGCTAAGGTACTTGGAGCTAGTGCAGTACTATTAATTGTAGCTGAACTTAAGGATAAATTAAAAGAATTTTATGATGAATGTAAAAAATTTAATTTAGATGTACTTGTAGAAGTACATAATGAAGAAGAATTAAAAATTGCTTTAGATGCAGGAGCAGAAATTATAGGAATAAATAATAGAAATTTAAAGAATTTTGTTACAAGCCTTGAAATAACAAAGAAGATCATAAGTCTTATACCAAAGGATAAAGTTATAGTTTCAGAAAGTGGAATGCATTCAATAGAAGACCTAAAAAATGCAAAGGAATTAGGAGCTGATGCAGTTTTAGTTGGTGAAATGTTTATGAGAAATATAAATAATAAAGATTTTATTAGTGAATATAAAAGCTTTAAAGGTGAAAAGTAATGTTAGTAAAAATATGTGGTATTACAAAGCCAGAGGAAATCAAAATTGCAAATGAAGAAAAACCTGATTTTGTAGGTTTTGTATTTGCTGAAAGTAAAAGAAAGATAGATACATTTTTAGCAAAAGAACTTATAAAAAATTTAGATAAAAATATAAAAACAGTTGGGGTATTTAGAAATAATACCTTTAATGAAATATTAAATGTTTTAAAAGAAATTGATATTGATATTATTCAGCTTCATGGTAATGAGGATAATGATTTTATTAATAAGTTAAAGGAAAAATCTAATTGTACTATTTGGAAAGCCTTTTCTATAAAATCAAAAGATGATATAAAAGCTATAGAAGAGTGTCCTGTAGATACTGTAATTTTAGATGGTAGTGATCCAGGAAGTGGTAAAACATTTAATTGGAATCATTTAGATAAATTTAATATTAATAAAAATATTATTATTGCAGGTGGTATAAATGAAGATAATGTATTGAAGGCAATAGATATATTTAAACCTATTGCTGTTGATATGTCTTCTAGTGTTGAGAGAATAGATGAAAGAGGCATAAGAATAAAAGATAAAGACAAAATTCATAGAATAATAAGTAAAGTGAGGTAAAACAATGAAAGGAAGATTTGATAAATTTGGAGGACAATATGTTCCAGAAACATTAATGAATGCACTTAATGAACTTGAAGAAGAATACGAAAAGGCTATAAATGATAAAGAATTTATGAATGAATATAGATATTATTTAAAAGAGTATTGTGGAAGACCAAGTTCTTTAGATTTTGCAGAAAATATGAGTAATGAACTTGGAGTTAAAGTTTATTTAAAAAGAGAAGATTTAAATCATACAGGTGCTCATAAGATTAATAATGCATTAGGTCAAGTTTTACTTGCAAAAAGAATGGGAAAGAAAAAGATAGTTGCAGAAACAGGAGCGGGACAACATGGAGTTGCAACTGCTACAATAGCTGCAAAATTTAATATGGAATGTAAGGTATTTATGGGAGAAGAGGACATAAAAAGACAAGCTCTAAATGTTAAGAAAATGGAACTTTTAGGTACAGAAGTAGTTCCAGTTAAAACTGGTAATAGAACCCTTAAAGATGCAGTAAATGAAGTAATAAGATACTGGGTTACAAATGTTAGTGACACATATTATGTAATGGGAACTGCAGCAGGACCACATCCATATCCAGTAATGGTTAAAAAGTTTCAAAGAATAATAGGAGATGAAGCTCTTGCACAAATAGAAGAAAAAGAAGGAAAACTTCCAACAGCAATTATTGCTCCAGTAGGAGGGGGAAGTAATGCTATAGGTATTTTTGCACCATTTATTGATATTCCTTCAGTTAAGCTTATAGGTGTTGAAGGAGCAGGAAAAGGAATAGAAACAGGAATGCATGCAGCAGCCCTTCAAGATAAATCTCTTGGTGTACTTCATGGAATGATGAGTTATGTATTAAAAGATGATGATGGACAAATAAAAGAAGCATATTCAATTTCAGCAGGTCTTGATTATCCTTCAGTAGGACCAGAACATGCTTATCTTTGTGAAACAGGAAGAGCTAAATATGTAGCTGTTAATGATGATGAAGCAATGGATGCACTTTTATATTTAACAAAAACTGAAGGTATTATACCAGCTATAGAATCAGCTCATGCAGTTGCATATGCTAGAAAATATGCAAAGGAACTTTCAAAAGATGATATTATCATAGTTAATATCTCAGGAAGAGGAGATAAGGACATGGATGCAATATTAAAGTATATAGAGGAGAATAAATAATATGAATAGAATTGATGAAGTTTTTAATAAATTAAAAGAAGAAAATAAAAAAGCATTAATACCTTTTATATCAAATGGTGATCCTTCAATTGATGCAACTGTAGAAACTATTTTAGAACTTGAAAAATCAGGAGCAGATATTGTAGAAATTGGAATCCCTTTCTCTGATCCTCTTGCAGATGGTCCTGTAATTCAGGAAAGTTATATTAGAGCCTTAAAAGGTGGAGTAAAGGTAAAAGATGTATTTGAAACAGTAAAAAGGGTAAGAGAAAATAGCAGTATTCCAGTAGTAATAATGGTATACTATAACTTAGTGTTTAGTTATGGTACAGAAAAATTCTTAGAAGACGCTGAGAAAGCTGGCGTGGATGGGCTTATTGTTCCAGATATTCCTCTTGAAGAAAGAGCAGAATTGAAAGCTGACTGCGATAAAAATGGAATATATTTAATACCATTAGTTGCACCTACATCAAAAGATAGAATTAAAAAGATTATTGCTGATTCAAAGGGATTTGTTTATTGTGTATCTTCATGTGGTACTACAGGCGAAAGATCTTCTTTTAGTAGTGATATAAATGAATATTTAGAAACAGTAAAATCATATACAGATATTCCAATATGTTTAGGTTTTGGTATATCATCAAGAGAAGTTGTTAAAAATGTAAAAAATGACTGCGACGGTGTAATTGTAGGAAGTGCAATTGTAAGAAGACTTTATGAAAATAGAAGTGAAGCTTTTGAATTTACAAAAGGACTTAGAGAGGAACTTGATATTTAATTAATAATTAATAATTAAGTGGCTTTTTTGCTACGCTTAAAAGCCAATCTCCACAGGAGATAATTAATAATTATTGTAATTAGGCCCAAAGCATTAGTATAATTAGGTCTTATATAGGATTTAGTGTAAGCGTTGAAATATGGAGCTTGTCCACCCACACAAATATAAATTAAAATTTTTACGACGAAGGAGTAAAAATATCCTGAATTCTTAATTATTAATCCTTAATTATTAATTATCAAAGTTGTAAGTGATGAAGAATAGAACGCTTAATGAAGAAAATATTTCAGACCACATTAAAAAAGAAAGGTGTATGGAAATGAAAAATCAAATCCATGCATCTTTTTTATTATATTAATTATGTGTTAAAATATATAATATATTTAAGTATTTGGAGGCGTAATTTGTATGGATTTAAAAGTTGAAAAACTAGAAAATGCACCAAAAGGAAAAGGCTATAGAATTGTTAAGCATTTAATTGGAAAAGAGCAATATAAAAATAGTGCTAGACTTTATGCAGAAGTAACATTAAAAGAAGGCTGTGCTATTGGATATCATGAGCATCATAAAGAAAGCGAAACATATTACATTTTGTCAGGTGAGGGAATATATAATGACAATGGAACAATGAGAAGAGTCAAAAAAGGAGATGTTACATTTACAGGAGATGGAATGGGTCATGGACTTGAAAATGCAAGCAAAGAAGATCTTGTGTTTGTAGCGTTAATTTTGCTTGATAAATAAAAATATATCATTATATTGAGAGAAGTGATAAAAGTGGATAAAACTGAAAAGGGGCTTATGACTAAAGGGAGTATTGTAAAGGAAATTGTGTTTTTTTCAATTCCCCTTTTAATAGGTAATTTATTTCAGCAAATGTATAGTGTAATAGACTCTGTTATGGTAGGTAATTATGTAGGCACAGATGCATTAGCAGCAGTTGGCTCAAGTACGCCTCTTATAAATATGATGATAGGATTATTTATGGGCTTTGCAACAGGAGCAGGAGTAATTATTTCACAATATTTTGGGGCAGATGATAGAAAAAATTTAAAAAAGGCCACTAATACATGTGTTATGATTGGATTTATAGGTGGAATTATTTTAATGATTCTTGGAATAATATTTTCAAGAGTGATGATAGATGTTATAGGAACACCAGAAGATGTTCAAGAGGCAGCAAATACTTTCCTTAAAATTTATTTTATGGGTGGTATACCAATAGTTATGTATAATGTTGTGTCTGGAATAATGAGAGCTTTAGGAGATTCAAGAACTCCTTTGTATTTTTTATGCTTATCATCAGTTATAAATATTATGTTAGATATTTTATTTGTTAAAAATTTAGGATTTGGAATAAAAGGTGCAGGATATGCTACATTAATATCTCAAACAATATCAGCTGTGCTTGTTTTTATTACACTTCTTAGACAAAAAGACATATATATGGTTAGTTTAAAAAGTTTAGCTATTGATTCTAAAATTCTTATAAGAATAATTAAAGTTGGAATTCCAGCAGGACTCCAGCAGTCAATAATAGCTTTTTCAAATGTACTTGTTCAAGGTTATATTAATCTTTTTGGAACAGATGCAGTGGCAGGCTGTGGAGCATACATAAAAATAGATGGATTTATAATACTTCCAGTATTAAGCTTTGGTATGGCACAAACTATATTTATAGGCCAAAATTACGGAGCAGGAAAAATGGATAGAGTAAAGAAAGGTGCTATAGTATCGTCTATTATATCTGTATCTTATTCTATAATAGTATCTATAATTCTTCTTATATTTAGTAGAGGAATAGTATCTATTTTTTCTACTGATGAAAATGTTATTTATTTTGGTGTAAAAATGTTGTTTTATTTTGCTCCATTTTATATATTTGGTGCTGGAATACAATGTTTCTGTGGATTACTTAGAGGTTTTTCAAAGGCAACACCACCAATGCTTATAATGACAGCTAATTTGTGTGGTGTAAGGCTTATATGGCTTTTTATTATGAGTCATTTTGCAGATACTATTGATTATGTTTGTTTTGGATATCCTCTTACATGGATTACTGGATTTATATGTTTTATAGTTTACATGTTTTTTGTGAAGGATAAACTTTTTAATAAGAAATATGCTTGTGAAAATTAATAATTAAGTGGCTTTTACGCTTTGCTTAAAGCCAATCTCCCAAGAAGATAATTAAGAATTATTGTGTTTAGGCCTAAAGCATTAGCATAATTGTATTCTTGCATAAGTTTTGGTGTAAGCCTTGAAATTTTAATTAGGCTAAAAATTTAACTGTGAAATTAAGAATTAATAATTAAGTGGCTTTTGCGCTTTGCTTAAAGCCAATCTCCCAAGAAGATAATTAAGAATTATTGTATTTAGGCCTAAAGCATTAGCATAATTGTATTCTTGCATAAGTTTTGGTGTAAGCCTTGAAATTTTAATTAGGCTAAAAATTTAACTGTGAAATTAAGAATTAATAATTAAGTGGCTTTTACGCTTTGCTTAAAGCCAATCTCCATAGGAGATAATTAAGAATTATTGTATTTAGGCCTAAAGCATTAGCATAATTGTATTCTTGTATAAGTTTTGGTGTAAGCCTTGAAATATGGAGCTTGTCCACACATATATATAATTAAAATTTTTACGACGAAGGAGTAAAAATATCCTCAATTCTTAATTCTTAATTATTAATCCTTAATTATTAATTAACCAAAGTTGTAAGTGATAAAGAATAGAAAGCTTAATAAAGCAAATAATTGAGACCAAATAAAAAAAGCTGCCAAGCAGCTTTTTTTATTTAAAAACCTAATACATTGTCCATGTTGTAAAGACCAGGATTTTTTACTGTAGCCATATATTCACATGCTTTTAAAGCACCCACTGCAAATACTTCTCTAGAAATTGCTTTATGAGTAAATTCAATAACTTCGCCAGTTCCTGCAAAGATTACATCGTGATCACCTACTATTGAACCACCTCTTACTGCATGAATTCCAATTTCATTTTGTTCTCTTTTTGAGCTTCCTTCTCTTCCAAATACATATTTTGTTTCATCCTTTAAAGAATCTTTAATAGTATCAGCAAGTAAAAGAGCAGTACCACTTGGAGCATCTACCTTTTGATTATGATGTTTTTCTACTATTTCTATATCGTAGTTTCCATAAAGCATTGGAGCTACTTTTTTTAGTAAGTTATTAATTAAGTTTATACCAAGAGACATATTTGCTGATTTAAATAGTGGAAGAGTTTTGCTCTTTTCATTTATTAAATCAAGTTGTTCTTTAGTATATCCAGTTGAACATAATACAAGAGGTTTTTTAGTTTTTTCAGTAAGAGCTAATAAATCATCTAAAGCATCTGCACGAGAAAAGTCTAATATTACATCATAATCAATATTTACATCATTTGTACATTTAAATACTTTAAATGAGTCAGTGCCTTCTGCAAATTTATCTATTCCAGCAATTATTTCAAGATCTTTAAATTGCTTAGAAGCATCCATAACCATGTGACCCATTTTTCCGCCACAACCATTTAAAATTACTTTTACCATTTTTTTATCTCCTTTATTCTTCATCTATTAAATTGTATTTTTGTAATGTCTTTATTAATTTATCTTTGTTTACTTTGTTCATACCATAAAGTGGTAATCTTAAATTTCCTACTTTCATTCCCATTAAATTCATTGCAGTTTTTATAGGAATAGGGCTTGTTTCCATAAATAAATCATTAGCAAGATTTAAATAATCAAGTTGCAAATTTAAAGCATTTTTTGTATCACCATCTAAATAACTTTTAACCATTTTGTGGGTTACATTTGGTACAATATTTGCAAGAACAGAAATAACTCCTTTTCCACCTAATGATAAAAGTGGTACAATTTGATCATCATTTCCTGAATAGAAATCTAAACTATCACCACATAAGGCTTTCATTTTAGCAACTTGACTAATATTACCACTGGCTTCTTTAATAGCTTTAACATTAGAAAGCTTAGAAAGTTCTAGGAGAAGTTCAGGTTTTATATTATATCCTGTTCTACCTGGTACATTGTATACCATAATAGGAATATTAACAGCATTGTTTATTGCTTCAAAATGCTTGATTAAACCTTGATCGTTTGTTTTATTATAAAAAGGTGTAATAACAAGAAGAGCATCTACACCTACACTTTCGCAATATTTGCTCATTTCAATTGCAGCTGTTGTATTATTTGAACCAGAACCTGCAATTACAGGGATTCTTTTGTTTATTACATCAACAGTAAACTTTATTGTTTCTTTTTTTTCTTTATCTGTCATAGAAACTGCTTCGCCAGTAGTTCCGCATATAAGTATAGCATCTGTACCTTCCTTAACATGCCATTCAAGTAATTCTTTTAATTTGTCAAAATCCACGCCATTTTCCGTGAAAGGAGTAATTAAGGCTACGCCAGACCCTTCAAATATAGACATATTTTTCCTCCAACCTTAAATGTTTTATTAATAATATATAATTAATGATAGATAAAAGTAACATAAATATCAAGTAAAATAGAAAAATAATTCTAAATTAGTGAATATATATTTCTTTTTATGAAAAGCTATATATAATAATATGAATAAGGAATGTGATATATGTGAATAAATCAATTAAACAAAAAAGCAAAAAGAAGTTAACTAAAGAAGAATTAGAAAGGGAAAAAATGAAATTTGAAATTGCAGAGGAGCTAGGTCTTATGGATAAAGTTAAGGATTTAGGATGGGGAGGGCTTACAGCATCAGAAACTGGCAGGATAGGTGGCATTATGAATAAAAGAAGAAAGAAAAAAGATTAATATACATCTAATAAAAAATACGCTATAATTAGAATGAATTTTTATTATGGAGGCATTTTTTAAATGGCATATGAAGAATTTTCTAGGATTTATGATAAATTAATAAAGGAAGATATAAATTATAAAGAAATAACAAAAAGGATTTTATCTATAGCATCAGATAATTCTATTAATATGGATGATTATCTTGATTTAGCTTGTGGTACAGGTAATGTTTCATGCCTTTTATCAGATAAATTTAAAAATACATACCTTGTAGATATGTCTTATGATATGCTTTCAGAGGCTAATAATAAATTTTTAGAAAAAGGCTTAAAGGCATCAGTTGTGTGCCAAGATATGACAGAACTTAACTTAATGCAAAAATTTGATCTTATTACATGTGTACTTGATTCTACAAATTATCTTTTGTATGATGATGAATTAGAAGATTATTTTAAAGGTATATATAATCATTTAAAGGATAATGGAATATTTATTTTTGACATTAATTCTTATTATAAAATTTCTAATATTTTAGGAAATAATATTTATATACACAATGAGGATGATATATTTTATTCCTGGGAAAATGAATTTGAAGATGATATAGTATCTATGTACTTAACCTTTTTTGTAAGAAATAATGAAACAGGTCTTTATGAAAAATTTGAAGAAGAACATGAAGAAAGAGGTTACAAGGAAAGTTTTATAGAACAAGTTCTTAATAAATGCAATTTAAAAGTTATTAATAAGTTTAATGGCTATACAAATGAAGCTGTTAATAATAAAAGTGAAAGAATATTATATGTAGTTAAAAAAATATAAAATAGTGAGGTAATAAAAATGAAGGATAAAATTGTTAGAGGTACAGCCAAAGGTGGCATGGTAAGAGTAATAGGTGGTATAACTACTAATCTTGTAAATGAAGGAACAAAACTTCATGAATGTTTACCTACAGCATCAGCTGCACTTGGAAGAATGCTTACAGCAGGAGCATTATGTGGTTCAATGTTAAAATCAAAAAGTGAAGTAGTAACATTAAAAATAAATGGTGGAGGACCTGTTAATGGCATTACAGTAACAGCTCATAGTGATTGTACAGTTAAGGGTTTTATAGGAAATCCTAATGTTAATCTTCCTCTTAATAGTAAGGGAAAGCTAGATGTAGGTGGAGCAGTGGGAACTAATGGGCTTCTTTACGTTATAAAGGATTTAGGTTTAAAAGAACCTTATGTAGGTCAGGTTCCAATACATTCAGGTGAAATTGCAGAAGATTTAACATATTATTTTACAATATCAGAACAAACACCATCTGCTGTTTCTCTTGGAGTTTTAGTGGACAAGGATTTATCAATAAAAGCAGCTGGTGGTTTTGTTATACAAATGATGCCAGATGCAGATCCTATGCTTGCAGATATATTAATGTATAGACTTCAAGAAATACCTTCTATTACAACAATAATAAGTAAGGAAGGAAAAACAATAGAAGAAATACTAGAATATATATTTGAAGATATGGACTTAAAATTATTAGATGAAATAGAACCAACATATAAATGTGACTGCTCAAGGGAAAGAATAGAAAAGGCATTAATAAGTATAGGTAAAAAGGACTTAACTGAAATATATAATGACGGAAAAGAAGAAGAAATAGTATGTCAGTTTTGCAATAAGAAATATAAATTTTCTAATGAAGATATAGGTAATATATTAAAGCAGGTTGATAATAAAGAAAAATAATTGTAAATTTTTTGTTAAAGAGGGTTTTCTA
Source organism: Clostridiales bacterium (assembly GCA_012519155.1). Lineage (GTDB taxonomy): Bacteria > Bacillota > Clostridia > Clostridiales > Clostridiaceae > Clostridium. The sequence continues at coordinate 5,376 of JAAYQS010000005.1, read as the reverse complement.
AAAATTGGAAAGTCTTTTTGGATTTTTATATTTAATTAATAAATATTATTTATAAATATTAGTTTCTTAAGAAATCAGGTAATGTCAAAAAAGATTAAAAAATGATATTATTGCAAAAAAAGAAATAACTTGTTTTTAAGGTGACAAATTTTAATTAATAGTTAACAAATTCAGCATAGTATAATGTTGAAAAAAGTAATAAAAAATGTTAATATTTAGCCAAACAAAGGAAGATTATGTATACATAAATTAGGATATATGGGATAATTTTTAACCATATTTTTCATGAAAAATTTTTTATGAAATAAAAGGTTTAATGGGGTGATTAATATGAAGAAGAAAAACAGAATTTTAATAGCAGGACTTATGGCAATAGCTGTTACTGGTGGAAGTACTTATGCTTATTTTACTAGCCAAAATGACTTAAGTGGAAATAGTGGTGCCAATAACCCGTTAAAGTTACAAATTACAAATGGTAAGGTTGAAGTTACAGGAGTAATTGGAGATGGACAAGCTGCTACTCCTAACTGGACTTATGATATAGCAAGAAAATCTGGAGCAACAGATAAAGATAGATCTCCTGATATAGATTTAAATGGTGATACGACAGGAAAAGGTTGGGTTAATGGAACTATAGACTCAACTGGTGAGGGAACAATATCAAGTGAAGCTGCAGATACAACTATAAAAAGAGTTACTATAGGTACTCCAGTTAAAGGAGCAATAAATTACGCAAGACCAGGAGATGCTTTTGTATTAGGTGGATCTGCTACTCAGAGTGATAAAAAAGGACTTGTTGTTACAAACAATTCTAATTTAACTGTTAAGGTTAATGTTGGAATTAAGAGTGGTGCAACAACTGGTTCTGGAGCTGATGAATATGTAACTGTTGTAAAAGCCCTTCAAGATGCAGGATGGAAATTATATATAAATGATGGAGAAGTAACAGATGCGAAAAAAACAACTATAGAAACTGCATTAGGAGCAAGTAGTTTAGTACTAAGTCCAAATGCAACAAAAACAATTAAAATTAGGTTAGAATTTCCATTGACACAAGGCAATACTTATCAAAATGATGGTGGATCAGGTCATAATGGAACAATATCATCCTTTGATATAAGTGATTTATTTGAAATTAAGGCAACTCAAGAAAATAATCCAAAGTGGGATGAATCTGGTACTAATTAATAAGATATAAGCTTTCTCTTCCTTCCTGTATATGAAATAAATAAGGAGGAGGGAAAGCTTTTAATTATCAAAAAGTAGGCGGTGATACTATGAAAAGATTTTTTAAGATAGTTTTTACTGCTTTATTTATAATTTTTATATTTACATGTGGGGACAATAAAGTAGTTAATGCAGAAGATGAAAATTCAATATTTAGCTTTAATGTAGATGGTTATTGGAAGCCTTCTGATGAAAAGTCCCATGATTTTTATATAAAAAATAACTTTGGGAAAAAGTGCTATCTTGAAAGCCTTTCCTTTAACAATACTTTAATTGAGGATATTGAAACAAATAAAAAATATACATTAGAAGAAGCTAAAAAATGTGGAATAATAGAAGCTTATAATATAATTTTGTCATTAAATGATGATAAATATGGTAATACTGTATTATACAATGGTAAACTTAAGGATATGGATAAGTATACTGTAAGTTTTCCTCATGGACTTTATATGGATAAAGATTCTGAAATTAAATTTAATATTTTAATTACTATGGATAGTAAGGCAGGTAATGAATATCAAAATAAACATTATATATTTTCTATAGTTCCTAAATATTACGAGGTTAAGTATTCAGTAGATGGTGATACCGAAAATAAAGAACATGCAAATGAAAGAAATGGTTATTATGATGAAGATGGAAATTATGTAATAAATGGTTATTATGATGAAGATGGACACTGGTATAATGGATATTATTATGATAAAGATGGTGTGAGACATGAAATGAATCCTTTTTCAGATGGTTTAAATAGAGTAAATAAATACTTTAAAACAGGACAAGGCATTATTTCTATTATTGGATATGAAATATTATTTATTACTTGTTGTTTTTTTGTAATGTATAGAATAAGACAAAGGCAGAATGTTTTATAAAGAGAGGTGAAAATAATGGCTAGGTTTAGACGACACAAATGCAAACATGGAAAAAAGTTTTCACTAAATAGATTTTTAAAATATGATTTTACATTAAGAAGTAGACGAATTTTAGTAGTGCTATTAAGCATAATGGTAATATCAATAACAGTAATGCCTAGCTATGCTTATTTTACAGGAAATCTTGATTGGAGTTCTCTTAATTCTGGACTTAATGATTTAACTATTGATAATGGTAGTGTTGATTTTGATGTGGATTATAGTAATGCAATATGGAAGAAGGCAAATGACAAAACATTAAATAGCTATTCAAATCCTAGTACAGATGATACCATAACATATGGACCTGTATGGATTAATCAAATAGGGAAAAAACAACTTACTAGTAAGGTAGATTTATTAACTGAATATCAGGTAGATAAAGATGGTGGTAGTGATGAGATTGCAAATAAGGGAAAAGACGAAGAAGAGGATGGTACAATCGAAGAACCTTTTGAAGTTATAGTTGGTGATATTGATAACTTTGGATATACGGAAAGGGGAGATCCATATTTAGATAAATCAGCAAAACATAGTATGGAAGTATTTCCACAAAAATATGATGCTAAAGGTACAGATAGACGTATGGTAGGAAGTGGATTTTATGAGGCGTTAAAAAATATAATAGTGGAAAAATTCATGAATTTACTCCAAATGATTTATATGATAACAATGGTAATATAAATAATGAAATGAATAAAAAAGATGCTGCTTTTTTTGGATATAAATCTTCTGAGAGTTACATTCTTCCTAATAATAGTAGTAATAATTACTTTTTATATGATGGTTACACTGATCGTGCAATTCGTGGGGTAAATAGTGATGGGACTGCAAGTAGTAAAGATTATATAATTGACGAAAAAAACTGGAAATGGTTACAAGAAGTAGAACCATTGACATTTAAATATGATAAAATTACAAAAGATATAAAAACAGTTACATTTCAAATTTTTACTGATGATATTCAAAGTGGTATTGCTAAGGAAGGAGATTTGGGAGCTTTTCAAAAAAAATCAAGTAGCAAATATCATGTTTATTTAAATGGAACTGAAGTGACAGAATTTACTGACCAAATAAATGAATTTGCACAGTCAGGACCTAAAGGCAATATTGTTACACTAGAGTTACCTTCTAAACCTGAATATTTTGACATAATAAAGAAGGCAGGATTAGAAAGTGGTGGCTTAAAACTTCTTATTGATGATAAGGATGGACTTAATTTTGATGAGTATGGCAAAGATTATTATACAGGCGATTCTTTTGCCATAGATTTTGCTAAAATGACTGTGAATGCACCAGCAACTGGATCTGAAGCAGATAAATATTATGGAGCTGTTTCAGGAAAAGTAGTTGATAAATATGGTAAAGAATTAGAAGGAGTTAATTTAGTTGCAGAAACTGGTGAAAATGTAGTAACTGATGAAAATGGTAATTTTAATTTCGCCAAATTGTATAAGGGGTTAAATAAGTTTACAGTTACTAAAGAAGGTTATAAAAAGAATATTGTTTATATAAGTACAGGAGAAGCTGATGCTACTATTACATTAGATTATTCAGCTATTGTAATGCAAGAGAAATGTCAGGCAGAAGTTGTGGTTACAAAATGTAATTTAAAGGGAGAAGAATTAAAGGATTCATCTGGAAACATAATTCAAAAGGTAAAGAAGTCAACAGATTTAAATAATAGCAGTTATTATATTAGAAAAAGTGGTACTATAATTGATCAAGCTTTTGATATTAGTTTTGAACCAGGTTGCAAATATAAAATAGAATATAAAGTTAAGCTAAGAAGTCATAAAGATTTAAAAGATATGCAAGATTTTAAACTTGATTTTACAATTAATAACATAAAAGTAAAAGCTACTCAGGAAAATAATGCAGGATGGGATGTTGCTGGAACTGGAGATAACTATACTGATAAATATAACAATAGTGAAGAAAATAAGACTCTCCCAGACAATTCTCATAATAACAATATTGAAGAAAATAAGACTCCCCCAGACAATTCTCAAAGTGATAATAAAGATGCTAGAACAACAAAAATATACTTTAATTATCCAGATACAGGATATTATGGCAGTATATCTGACACTGATTTTTATTTAAATGGTAAAAAACTTGTTGGCGATGATGGAGAAAAGGAAGAATTAGCTGGTGGATGGTGGTTATTTAATTTTAATAAGTATAATAAAATTTTATCAAGTATAAATAATAATAAGGGGTCTACAGTGCAAGTTAAAAATTCAAGTATAAGCGAAGCTGACTCAGGAGAGTTATATTGGTTTACTACTCAAAAAGTTTTTATTTGTACTAATTAATTTACAAAATTTAAGTTTTAAATGGAGGTAATAGGAATAATGAAAAAGAAAAGAAAAATTATATATTCCATATTACTAATATTTATGTTGATTATTATTAGTATTACAAGCAGGGGTGTTTATTCATATTTTACTTTTGGGGAAAAGGTTTATGGACAAAATTCCACAGAAGGTAGCAGTGAAAATATAACTAAGTTTCCTATTTATTATGTTGATGGTTTAATTACAGGAAATATAAAAATAAACTTAACAAAATTTATATATGATGATGAAAGTATAAAAATTCAATTATTAAGTAAAGATGAAACTTCTATCGGTGAGCCGTTATCTGTAGAAAAAACTGCAGCTGGAGAATATATATGTGAATTTAATAATGATAAATATAAAGCAATTAAATATAAGATTATAGGTTATGATTATGAAGATTATGAAGATGCAGAATATTTAACATCAAATGAAATGAATAAGGAAAATGTATTTTTTAAGCGTACGTTAACTATAAATTACTATGACAAAACTACAGATAATTTATCTGCTTCAGTAGATTTGAGTTATAGGGGTAAAAGTGAAAGTCAAAATTCTGAATTTCCAACTACCCATTCAGATGACAAGAGAAAATGGAGAAAGGTAACTTTAAGTTATAATATATTTTGTGCAAATGGTACAGAATCATCATATGATATTAATATTGGAACTGATACATATAAATTAACAACTGATATTCAAAATAAGGAAATTTGGATTAAAAGAGGTAAAGTATATGATTATGAACCACCTGAAGAACACAAAATTACATTTATAATTGATAGTGATTTAAATAATTATTCAGGGGAAAATAAATTTTATTTATCTAATTTTCCAGGTATAGCAGTAACAACTGGAATTGCTACTAAAATAGATGGAAAGTATACTTT
>JAAYQS010000044.1 GCA_012519155.1 Clostridiales bacterium | reverse complement strand
GCTTTTAAGACACATATATCACCTAATAACTTAGTCTTCCAAGATTTACTATTACTAATAACATTACCAAACATCTCGATAAATTGTGATTTAACTAACTCATCTAATAAATCAATAGCTTCTTTTCTTTTTTCTAAAACATTATTAGCCATCTCTAAAGCATTAACTATTTTATTCTGCATTTCTAATGAAGGCAATAATACTTCAATATCTTTTACATAACCTTGACTTATATGCTTCTGAGCTCCACCATAACTATCATGTAATATTTTCTTTCGTATACTTCTTAGATAATAAAACATATACTTTGGAATAAACTTATCACTCGGAATTATACCAGTAACTGATTGATTAGCAGTGGCTTCAATATTTAAAATCCCTGTTTTTCCTGTTGTTGCTCCTGTTAATGCAATCACTACTGTATTCTTTGGCATTAATTTTGCAGCACTATTTTTCATTCCTTCTTCAGTTATAAACTTGCTTGCTAAATTTATTTCTTTATCTTGACATTCACCTGATGGCAACCAAGGTATATCTCCATTATCCCAATATTCTTTTTTTCTTGTACTAGGTGTTCCACCTGTTACTACTTCTGTTAAATCTCCAATCTTTATTCTAGTATATCCATTTAAGCTTTTAACTCTATTCACAATTACTTCACCATTCCTTTTAACTCAGATATATCTTTTAAAATTGAATTTTCCAATTCTTCAATCTTGCTTAATATAACTGATGGCTTTTCATATTCAACTTCTTCATACTCTATCTCTTTATACTTATTTATAGATAAATCATACCCATTTTCAGCTATTTCTTCTTTTTTCACCCAGAACCATTTATCTTCCTTAGTTGGATTTAAAGTTTTATCTTTCTTAACTGCTCTCCATTTCTCGATAATATCTGGAATATCTCCATCATTATCAAGCTTATTTCTCTTATCATCTAATGAGAAACCATCACTTTGCATATCATAAAACCAAACTTTATCTGTTTCTCCACCTTTAGTAAAGATAAGTATAGCAGTTGATACACCTGCATATGGCTTAAAAACTCCTGATGGCATTGATATTACACCTTCTAAAGCATTCTCTTCTACTAATGCTTTTCTAATATCTTTATGAGCTTTTGTTGAGCCAAATAATACTCCATCTGGTACTATAACTGCACATCTTCCTCCTAAATCAAGTATTCTATTTATAAGCTTCATAAATAAAAGTTCTGTTTTAGTTGTTTTTGCTCCCTTAGTTAATGTTGGATTTATATCATTAGCATCTATACTTCCCTTAAATGGTGGATTAGCTAAAACTAGAGTATACTTATTTTCTTCATCATAAACCTTTGACATAGCATCCATTTGTCTTACATTAGGATTATCTATACTATGAAGCATTAAGTTCATTGATGCTATTCTAACCATTGATGGGTCAAAATCAAATCCATAAAACATATCCGTTCTAAAATGCTCCCACTCCTCATTACTCATCATATCTCCAATTCTGTTATGAAGATTACCTTCTTCATCTGTAAATACACTTTCAGGCCTTGTATATTTTTCAAGTATATATTCTAATGAATTAATTAAGAAACCTGCTGTACCACATGCTGGATCGCATATCTTATCTTCTGCTGTAGGATCCATTAACTCAACCATCATTCTTATAATATGTCTAGGCGTTCTAAATTGACCATTTACTCCTGATGTTGCAAGCTTTGATAAAAGGTATTCGTATAAATCTCCTTTTGTATCTGAATCATCCATGTTAATTCCTTCTATAAGTCTAACTGACTCTTGTAATAGCGATGGTTTAGGAATCATAAACACCGCATCCTTCATCTCAGCAGTAAAGCTTGATTCAGCTCCTCCTAACATCTTAATAGCAGGAAATACCTTTTGAGATACTACATCAAACATTTCATTTACATCTAAATGTTGAAATTCAGACCATTTTAATAATTCATAATTAAAATCATTAGTAGATTTATTATCTGCTATTAACTTATCATTTAAATCTTTAAATAATGAAGTATATGGTACCTCCATTCTATTAGCTCTTTTTGCCTTAGCATTATCTATATCATCTAACCTCTTTATAAATAAAAGATATGATATTTGTTCAATTACAGTCAGAGGGTTTGATATTCCCCCTGACCAAAAGTTGTTCCATAGTCTATCTATTTTACTCTTAATTTCTGCACTTAACATATGTTGTTCCTCCTAAATTTATGAAATATATGTTGCCTTAAATGGTTTTATCAAATCGAAAACATCGTCCGCCATTCTACCAAATATACCTTCAACACCATCTGGATTAAATGTTGTATATGGTTCCCTAAACAATGCTTTGACTGATATCCCTTTATTTTTAGCAATATCATTCTTAATTATTTCTAAAGTCTTAATTTGTGTTGCATTCATTTTATTATGATGGTTTTGAATAAATTCCTCAAAAATCTTATTTAACTCAACATCATCTATTCCAATAAACTTCCTTACTATACCAACTATATCTTCTTTACTAATATCAGTTTTACTAGATAATTCATCTATACTATAAACAAAGTCATCTCCAAATATTGAATATATACCATTTATTTCAGTTTCAGTTAGCTTCTCACCTTTTCTAATCTTATGGATTATAATTTGATCCTTTAGTTTTTCTTCTATAGCTTTCTTGACTCTTTTATCATAAGGTTCCATATTAGAACCATAAAGAACTGTTCCCGCACTAACTTCTTTCACAATTCCACCAGTGTCCTTTATATCAAATACAATAAAAGCACTTGAATTGGCACCTTTATACTTCATTAAATCTCGTAAATCACTTCTTATAGATTCTAACTTTTCATAACTTAGTCCTTCCCATCCTGATGGTTCTAATAGTGACTTTACAAGCTCTCTCTTTCCATCAAACTGACTAAGATTCGTTTTAAGCTTTGCTAATCTTTCCATCGTAAAGTTAATTTCCCGAATCATTGCATCCTTATCGTCTTTTTCGAAGTAATACAGTATTCTGTAAATACAATTATCAAAAGTTAATGCATCTGTACTATCCTTTGCTTCTATCCATTGAATTAAAGGTGCTATCTCCAATTTAAGTTTTTTAATAAAATCTTCACTTAAATGTGTCCAATATTCTTCTTTCTTTACTTGCTCTATTCTTTTTCTATTCTTCTTTATTTCAATACTTTCGGTAGGAAGCTCGTCTATATCTGATTTCAGCTTTTTAACGAAGTCTTCTATTATATCACCTTGTCGCTTTTCTTTATATAGTTCTAGCAATTTACATTCTAATTCAAATCTAACTTGCATTGATGTCTTTTGAGGCTTTGGTACAAATCCTTTAGGGTTCATTTCAAAAAACTCAAAGTTTTTATAACAATCAAATATAACAAACTCATCTTTATCTCTTCCATCTCCAAAAAGGTTATCACATCTTCTTGTTCCTCTACCTATCATTTGCCAGAACTTAACCTTTGAATAAATAGGTTTAGCAAATACTAAGTTAACTATACTAGGTACATCAATACCTGTGTCTAACAAATCTACTGATATTGCTATTCTAGGAAAATCTTCTGTCTTAAACTTTTCAATAAGAATATCCTTATCTTTTATTCCTGAGTATATTACAGCTGTCATTTTACCTGTGTATTGAGGGTATAGTTCGTTAAACAAAGAATCCAGAAGGTTAGCATGATTCTTTGATTTTGCAAATATAATTGTTTTTCCTAAATGATCCCCTACTTTTATCCCATCTTCCATAAGGGATTTTAATATAAATCTATTGGTGTCCTTATTAGTAACCTTCTTTTCTAACTCATCTTTAGTAAACTCTATTTCATCCCCATCATATCCATCTTCATCTACCTGATGTCTTTGCTCCTCTGTCATTTCACTATACTTAATTCCTTTTCTTAAGAAATTTGTACTTGTATCTTTAACCCTTGGTTCTATGAGATAAGGTGGTATATGGCTCCAAGCTTCATCTACTGAAAAGTTAAATGTAGGATCCTCTGTATCACAATTAAATAAATCAAATGTATTACGTTCTATAAAATCAATAGGTGTTGCTGTTAATCCAATAATATTAGAATCAAAATACTCTAGTATATCTCTATATGTCTTATATATACTTCTGTGAGATTCATCACATATTATTAAATCAAAGAAACCAACACTAAATTTACTATAGTAATTTATCATTGTTTGATATGTTGAAAAATATAATGTTGCTTCTCTATTATCTGCATTCTTTCCTGTAAACCTACAAGATATTTGCTCTGGCATAAAAGTCTTGAAGCTATTAGCATCTTCCTTAGCCTGTTTTACAAGTTCATCTCTGTCTGCTAAGAATAATACTCTTTTAGCCCAATTAGCTTCCATCATTCCTTTAGTTAAAGCAATAACTGTTCTAGTCTTACCTGTCCCTGTTGCCATTACTAAAAGAGCTCTTCTATATCCATTTGAGTATCTCTCATATACTCTCTTTATACCTTCTATTTGATAAGGTCTTCCAGCTATATTTTTATCTATTTCTACCTTATTTAGGTCTTTCTTATATTTATGTTTAAAATATAATTCTTCTAAGTCCTCTAAAGTATAAAATCCCCATATCTGTCTAGGTTCACTATACTTATCATCCCACATATATATTTCATAGCCATTAGTATAAAATACTATTGGTCTTATTCCATAATCTCTTTCAATTGTATTAGCATATTCAACAGCCTGTTGACGCCCTATTATTGGATCTACAGATGTTTTTTTTTGCTTCTACAACTGCAACAGGATTCCCTTTTTTATTAACTAATACATAATCAACAAACCCCTTTTTACCATCTTCTTTATGATTATCAAGGGGAAATTCTACTTTAACAAACTCTGTATTGTTAACATCCCATCCTGCATCCTTTAACATTAAATCTATAAGTTTTTTTCTTGTTTCTGCTTCATTAAGATTTAAAGTTTCTTCAACTTCGGCTTGAATCTTTTTATCAGCTTTTTCATCAACTCTAGATTCAGTTTCGTTCTTAACTTCTTCAATAGTTTTATGATGTTCTTCTTTGTTAGCTTCTTTTTCCTTTATGTATTCATCAATATTGTATACAGGAGCTTTAGAGTCTACAGCCTTAGGTATATCAAATCTCAATGGTTTTATTGAGGTGTCTTTTGTTACACTAATATAAAACCAAGCAGAAACCTTATACATGGCAACCAAGCATTCTAACGCATCTTTTTTACTTTCATATCCTTCATGATTAGCCTTATTACCGTATCTTCTTACAATATCAAAAAGATCTGGTATAGCTTGATTTATTTTTCTAGTTCTTAAAATTTTGATTTTATCATCCTGTGTGGCAAATCTATCAACATCAACCTTTAATGCTGCTAATACAATATCTATAATTTGTTCTCCAAACATACGCATTTTTAGCATTGATGCATTACTGTCTGTATGAAGATAATTTTCTGCTTGAGCACCTAATTTCGCTAAGGTTGCCCACTTTTTATGTAAAAATTTAAAATTAGACATATCTTCGCCCCCATAATTAATACTTCTATCTCACCTTAATTTTTGCATATAATCATCTATTATTATAACATTTTATTACTAAATATTCTTATTTATTTATCTTGATTAAAGTCTTCATAATTCTTGTGTAAATTATCTAAATATCAAAGAACCTTTTTTTCTCATTTTAGTAAACCAATAAATTAAGGCTATGCAAATCTTTGAAGTTTTTTACATTATTGGTAAGTTCTATTTTATCAATGATCACAGCACTCATAATCAAAACTTACTACTTGAGTCCCCTCAATTACACTCTCAAATTTTTTTCATAAAAAACGCATATATTGAAGTGATACTTAAAAAAATATCTTATAATCACATATTTTCTCTAATTGTTTAATATCTAAGTTTTTCAACAAAATTATTTATAGTTTCATAAGTGTTAAAATCTCTGTCACTTCATTCATGATAAATGTCTCAAAAGCATTCTTCCTAATTACTATAAACAATAATATATACGCTTATAATTCACATGTCTATCGTATTTAACTAATGATAATTTTTTGTTAAAATCACGAAAAAAGTGTTTAAAAATTTCAGTGTTTTAGTGAATTATGCAAAAATTCATTTTTCATTATCAAGTTCAAATTCAAACCTATTATCAACTTTTACCCCACCACAAAAAAATGTCCCCCAAGACACCCTGAGGAACATAAATAAGCACATTATTAAATTTTCTAAAAAAGCCGTAAAGCCTTTGATATCAGTCTATTTCTTTATAAGCTTCACTACAGTTTCAGCGTGAGGCGTATTAGGAAACATATCCTTAATCTTGCTTTTATTAACTGAATAACCATCCTCTGTTAATATTTTCAAGTCATTTACTAATGTTTTTGGATTACATGAAACGTATATTATTTCCTTTGCATTAAATGCAATAACATATTTCATGGCTTCTTTACTTACTCCATTACGTGGAGGATCAAGAATAATAATGTCAGGATTGTATTTTACAGTTTTTATAATTTCAGCCACATCACCTGCTAAGAATTCACAATTGCCAAGATTATTAAGCTTGGCATTTTCTTTAGCAGCTTCTACAGCTTCTTCTATAAGTTCAATTCCTATTACCTTTTTAGCTTTTGGAGCAACTATCTGTCCAATAGTACCAGTACCGCAATATAAATCAAATACAACTTTATTTTCAGAATCACCTAAGTATTCCCTTACAATGTTGTAAAGTTCTGCTGCACCTACTGTATTTGTCTGAAAAAATGAAAAAGGTGATATGTTAAATTTTAACCCAAGAAGCTCTTCTCTAATATGATCAATTCCATATAAAACATTAACCTTTTCTGGAACAACTGCATCTGAAAAAGAATTATTTTCAGTATGTAATATTGATACTAATTTTCCTTCATATTGAGCATTTTTTATTATTTCAACATATTCAGATAAATCAAAATCAATTTGAGTAGTAGTTACAAGATTAACCATTATCTCACCTGAATTTTTAGCTTTACGAATTATAAGATTTCTTAAATAACCTTCTCTTTTCATAACTCTATAATAAGGTAATTCTTTTTGTCTAAAATAATTAATTGTTAATTCTATAACTTTTCTAAAGTCACTATCAACAAGTTGACATTTATCTACATTTACAATTCCAAAGGATTTATTTCTCATATGCATTCCTACATTTAAAATGCCACCTTTTTCTTCATCCCCAAATGTAAATTCCATCTTGTTTCTATATTCATATTGAAGTTTACTTCCTACTATGCCTTCATATTTGCCCATAGAAACAGAAGCCTTTTCAAAAAGTTCCTTAACTTCCTTTTCTAAAAGTTCAAGCTGCTTTTCATAAGTTAGGGTTTGTGAAGAACATCCTCCACATACACCAAAATGCTGACATTTTGGATCTATTTCATAATCTGCCCTTTCAACAACTTCTAAAAGCTTTAATTCAGCATAATCAGTTTTCTTTTTTTTAACTTTTCCCTTTACAGTTTGACCTGGAAAAGCATTTTTAACACATATCTTTCTATTACCCTCAAGTGTTATTCCTGTTGATGGGAACTCTGTGCTGTCTATCTTTACTAGTAATTCACTACCTCTTCTCATCTAATGCTCCTAAAATATTATTATTTTTAAATTTGAAAATTTTAAAATTAATTTTTATACTTGTAATAATTTTTGTCCAACTGTAGCATCAAATTTTCCTTGTGTAATTGGATAATATAATAAATTAACTATAGCTGCTATAACAACTGCTACATAAAAAGGTTGAGTAAACTTAAAACCAATTAATTTCATAATTAAAATAATAACTCCTAATAGTACAGCTGATATTGCTACTACTAATACTTCATCAAATAAATTTGCTAATAATCTCTTAATCAAAATATTTCCTCCTTAAAATTATATGTTAAAATCACCTATATTTTACCTAACACTTATTTATTATATCATCATTTAGTAATTTTTTAAATGTAAATTATATAGTTATTTTATCTTTTAATTTTTCAAAGGAAGATTCACCAATACCTTTAATATTTTTTATTTCATCTATTGATTTAAAGCCTCCATTTTTTTCACGATATTCTATGATACTTTTAGCCTTAGAAGGACCAACTCCTGGAAGACTTTGAAGTTCAATATCTGTAGCTGTATTTAAATTAACTAAACTATTACCTTGTGTGCTTGAAGCTGATACAGAGCTACTTATAGTATTTTGACTATTAGGATCATTTTTATTAGGAATAACAATTGCTATGTGATCTTGTAATTTTTCTGCCCTGTTTATTTTTGATATATCAGCAAATTCTGTAAGTCCTCCTGCTTTATTAATTAAATCTTCTATTATGGAATTTTCATTTAGCTTGTAAATATTAGGATTTTTAACTTCACCTTTTATTTCAACTACTATTTCCTTAAAATTTGAGATACTTTGTGATAAAGAATTACTATCATTTGAAACATTACTAGGTAAATCATATGATTTATCTTTTATTTCATCATCAATAAAAATATCTTCGCTACTACTTTTAAGATCGTTTCTGCCACCTAAAGAATATTTTACAAACATAACTACTATAATTATAATAGCAAGAATTACAGAACCAATTACCTTATACTTTTTATTTATAATCATAATAAAAAACCTTTCACTATTTTTCTTTTATAATTATCCCCATTAAAATAAAAATAATACACAAATTTAATTTTATTTTTCACCTTTCTTGTAAAAATAAATATAATAACCTTTAACAAAGTGGAATTTTATAGCGAAATTTGGTAGAATATTTTTTGGTAATATATAAAATATTTATCATATTCTCAACAAATTGAATATTAATATAAGTGAGGTTACAATGAATAAATTTAAAAAATTAACTAAAGTCTTTTCATTTTTATTGACTTCTTTATGCATAATACATTTTATGCCTTCAAAAAATTCTTATGCAGCAAGTACTGCTCCTGATTTAACATCTCAAGGTGTATGCCTTTTAGATGGTGATACTGGACAAGTTGTTTATGAAAAAAATCAAGATAAAAGGTACTATCCAGCTTCTACTACAAAAGTTCTTACAGCACTTGTAGTATTAGAACATACAAACCTTGAGGACAAAGTTACTATAGGAACGAATCCACCTAATGCAGAAGGTACATCTGTTGGAATACGTGCTACAGAAACTTATACTGTTCATGAATTACTTCTTGGTCTTATTTTAATGTCAGGTAATGATTGTGCTAATGCTTTAGCTGAATATGTATCTGGTAGCAATGAAGCCTTTTCTAATTTAATGAACGAAAAAGCAGCAGAGCTTGGATGCACAAATTCACATTTTGCAAATCCAAGCGGACTGCCTGATGAAAATCATTATACAACTCCAAAAGATTTGGCAACTATAATGAAAGCTTGTATTCACAATAAGGATTTTATGGAAATTTCACAAACTAATGGATACACATTACCTGCAAGTTCTATTGATGGCAAAACTATTCCAATAGATAATCATAATTATATATTATTTGATTATTATCCTAATTATTATTACAAATATTCCATTGCATCAAAAAAGGGATATACAATAGCTGCTCAATTTACTAATATAATAGCATGTAAAAAAGACAACACAACTCTTGTTGGTAGTTTTCTAAAGGGAACAGATATAAGTTCAACATATAATGATGTTAAAAGTATTTTCGATTATGCCTTTGCAAATTTTGAAAGACAAACATTATATACTAAAGATACTTCTATTGAAGAAGTTACTTTAGGTAAAGACAAAGTTAATTTAAAACCAAAGGAAGATGTTTATTATACATGTAATATGACTGATAAAGACAATTTAAATTATTCTATAGAATATGAAATTCCTTCAGACATTGCTGATAATACATTTAAAAAAGATGATACAATAACTACTGCTAACATAATTGTTAATGGTGAAGTTTATAAAACTATAGATCTTGTAAGTGATGCTGACTACAACGCTATTGACAAATTATACGAAGAAGTTTCTACAAACAATAACAAGTCTTTATGTATACTGGCTGCTGTGATTATTGGATTATTCATAATAGCTAGTGCAAAATTCATTTATAATAAAAAGTTTTTAAATAAAACAAAAGAAGAAAATCAAAATAAATAAAAAGAACTTATAGAAAAACTTTATTTAAGTTTTTCTATAAGTTCTTTTATATCATAAGGAAGTTCTGCTCTTAAATCAAGCCTTTTATTTGTTCTTGGTGAATTAAACCCAAGACCATATGCATGAAGTGCCTGCCTTTTTATAAGATTTTGCTCATTTTCTCCATTTCCATATAAAGTATCTCCATATATAGGATGACCCAAATAACTTAAATGAACTCTTATTTGATGAGTCCTTCCTGTTTCTAAAAGGCATTCAACTATATCATCATCCTTTAATGATTCAATAACTTTATAATGTGTTATACTTTTCTGACCTCTTTCATCCACAATTCGTTTTATACCAAATTCTTCACCTTCAGGTCTAAATATAGGTGCATCTATAGTGCCAAATTTTTCTTTTAAATGTCCATGTACAACAGCAATATATCTTTTTTCAAGGTGATTTTCCTGCATTACCCTAGAAAGAGTCATATGAGCAAATTGATTTTTTGCAACTATTATAAGACCTGATGTATTCATATCAAGTCTGCTAACAAGCCTTACAATACAATCTTGATTGCTTTCTCTGAAATAATTTATAATACCATTTGCAAGAGTACCACTTTGGTATGTTTTGGTTGGATGTACAACCATATATGGGGGTTTATTAACCACTAAAACTTCTGAATCTTCATATACAATATCTAAATCCATTTTTTCAGGTGCAATATTTTGAGTTTCTTTAGAGTCTAAAATAACTTCTATCTTATCGCCCTTATGAAGTATACATCTCATTCTTACAGCCTTACCATTAACAAGTATTCTCTTATCTATTGATGCACTTCTTATAAGTCTGCTAGATAATTTAAGTTCTTCTTTTAGATATTGTCTTATAACTATACCTTCAAATTTTTCATCTACTATTTCTTGTAATTTACTCATAAGATTTTTCTCCCTAATTAGTATAATCGCTACCTAATAAAATAACTGCATCATATCCACTATATTCATTTGGAAGTGATGAAGATTTACTTTTATTTATTATACTTGATATATCCTTTTTTATATCACTATTGTTAGTTTTAATAATAGTTTTTTTATTTTCACTTGCATTACCAGTTGTAACATTTTTATATCCTAAGCTCTCAAGCTTTTCCTTAACTTTTCCTGCTAATCCATTAGTAGTTGTTCCATTTAAAACCAATATTTTTTGTGATGCTCTATCAGAATTTGAAGAAACCTTGCTACTATTTTCTCCCTTTAAAGATTCTATAAGCTCTTTATTTTTAGAATCATCTAAAACAAGATATGATTGACCTTTTATCATTTTAGGAGTTCCTTCTAATGTAACTATTTCCATTTTACTTTTATGTATAATAAATTTAAATGCATATTCTAATATTCTAAAGGCTCCCATATTGGTTTCAATATTACTTCCAACAGCACCTAAAATCTTAGGCATTCTAAAAAGAATTAAAGGATTTGCACATTTTTTTACAACCTTTTGAATAAATTTATGCTGATTTTCTATTCTTCCTATATCACCAGTTGCAAGACCTGTACCATCATTATTTTTTCTCCATCTAAAAAATTCTTCTGCCTTTTTACCATCTAAATGAACTGTTGTACCACCTTTAAAATTTATATGAAGATTTTGACCATCATCATCATAAATCATATCACGTTCTATTTCCATATCCACTCCACCAATAGAATCAATTACACTTCTAAAGGCTTCATAATTCACTTTAACAGTATAATTTACAGTTATATTAAGAAGCTTTTCTACTACTTCTTTTACCTTTTGATCCTGTCCCTTTACATAAGCAGCATTTATTTTATAGTTGTTACCATTTTCAGTAATCAAGGTATCTCTAGGAATTGAAACTACCTTTGTAGCTTTAGTTTTGGGATTATAATTAACAACCATCATTGTATCTGTTCTTTTTATATCATTATTATTTTCCTGTCCTACAGCTCCTATATCCATTCCAAGTACAAGTATATTTACAGGTTTAAAAAATCCTGGACTTATAGCCTGGGTCTTAACTGTATTTTTTATACTAAAAAAGAATCTAAATACAGAAAAAATATTTATAAATAATACAATTAGTAAAAATAATCCTATAACTTTAAATATTTTCTTTTTGGTCATTTTAAGTTTTTTATGCTTTTTGGTATTCTTCTTTTTGTAATTTAATGTATTGTTTTTTATATTAATAATTTTATCTTTTATATTATTAATTATATTTTGTCCTACATATTCATCATTGTTATAATTATCATCATAATCATTATCCGCCATACTCTCATACGGATCCTCATTATGATTATTTGAGTTTTTTCTATGTGAATTATTTTGTTTACTTCTATTCACAAATAATCCCTCCTAAAGCATAAAAAATTAAAGTTCTTCTTTAATCATATAATTTCTTGCCTTAATTGTATTTATATCTATCAATGCACCTTTATTTAACAAATATTCTATGGAATGATTAATTCCTAAAAGCACCCCTTTATCTAGACTCTCTAAAGTTGACTTTCTTATTTCATCAAGTCCAGGAAAATTTCTTGATGGTTCAATCATATCAGCTATATATATAATTTTATCAAGTTTTGACATATTTTCTTTTCCTGTAGTATGCCACCTTATGGAACTTAATATTTCTTCATCTTCTATGCCAAGCTTTTCCTTTGCTACAATAGGTGCAAGTATACTATGCCATAATTCTGTTGTAACTTTTTCATCTTCTGAAAGAATTATATTATTTTTATCTATTAATTTTTTCATATCCTCTAATGGCATATTTTTTGCTATATCATGACTAAGGGCTGCTATTTCAGCTTTTTCTATAGATACATCATTAAGTTTTGCTAACTTTTTAGCTGTTGATACCACTCCTAATGTATGAATAAATCTTTTTTCCTTTAAGGAATTTTTCACAATATTATATTGCTTTTGTATATCTAACATTAAAATTCTCCCTATATAAACCTATATAAATTTTCTCTTTTTATTATTTCTAAAACCTTACTAGGAATCAGTTCGTTAACATTTTCATAATTAGTATTTTTTATGAGTTCCCTAATTTTTGTTGAGGACTCGTCAATTTCAGGTATATCTAAATATTTTATAGAAGTATCATACTTTTTTTCAATATATTCTTTCTGATTTAATAACTGTTCTTTAGAATAACCAGGTCTTGGAAATACCACAAAAATACAGGATTTAAATATACGCTTAATTTCCTTCCAGCTTTCTATATTTATTAAACAGTCTGCTCCTGTAATAAAATATATCTGCCTTTTATCATTTGAAAAATGTTCTAATGTTTCATAGGTATAACTAAATCCTTTTTTATCAATTTCATAACTTGAAGCACAAAAACCCTGCTTATTTTTAATGGCTTCCTTTACCATATTAAATCTAATATATGCATCTGTTACATTCTTATTTTTTTTATGAGGAGGATTTCCAGCTACCATATATACAATTTTATCTAAATGTAATATTTCTTTAGCTTTATCTCCTATGTAAAGATGACCATTATGTATAGGATCAAATGTACCTCCTATAATCCCTATTTTCTCCAAAATACTATTTTCCCTTTGGCAATTCAATTTTAGGATTATTTTTTGATTTTTTATATAGTACTATTTTATTTCCTATTGCCTGTATTCCTTCACATCCTATCTTACTACATATAATATCAGATGCTTCACGTGTTTCCATGCCACTATTTTCTAATACCTTAATTTTTATTAATTCTCTCTTTTCAAGAGCCTGCTCTATTTGAACCAAAAAAGCTTCCTCTATGCCATTTTTTCCTATTTGAAATATAGGCGTTATCTTTTGAGCTAAACTTCTAAGATAAGCCCTTTGTTTTCCTGTTATCATTAAATCACCTCAAATTACTACATTACATAATCAAATTCAAAATCATCAAGTCTTACTATATCGCCATTTTCGATGCCAAGTTCTTTAAGTTCATCCATAACACCTTTATTTTGTAAAACCTTATAAAAGTATCTTAATGAATCTGCATCATATATACTTACTGATTCAAGAAGTCTATCAACAAAGCTTCCTGTAACATTAAATATTTTACCTTCATCTGTTTCTTCTACACTTATTTCATATGTAAATCTCTTTTCTTCTTTTACGTATTTTTCTTCATCTGATATTTCAAGTTCAGTAACCGGAATATCCTTAAGCATCCTAGCAGCTTCTTTTATTACTTCATCTACGCCTTCTCTTGTAGCAGCAGACATTTTAAATACCTTATCATAACCTAATGCATTTATTTTCTTTTTAAAATCTTCAAATACACTTTCGTCATATAAAATATCACATTTATTAGCTACAACAATTTGTGGTCTATCCCAAAGTTTAACTGAATATTTTTTAAGTTCTTCGTTTATTTTTAAGAAATCCTCATAAGGATCTCTTCCTTCAACTCCAGATATATCTACAATATGAATTAATAATCTAGTTCTTTCAATATGCTTTAAAAATTCAAGTCCAAGCCCTACACCTTCAGCTGCTCCTTCAATTATTCCTGGAATATCTGCCATAACAAATGGTTCTGTACCTTCTACCTTTACTACTCCTAAATTAGGCTTTAATGTTGTAAAATGATAATTTGCTATTTTAGGTTTTGCTTTAGTTGTCATTGAAAGAAGAGTTGACTTTCCTACATTTGGAAATCCTAAAAGTCCAACATCAGCAAGAAGCTTAAGTTCTAATGATACAAACATTTCTTCCCCTGGCATACCTGGTTCAGCAAAATCTGGTGCCTGTCTTGTAGGTGTACAGAACTTACAATTTCCTTTTCCACCTTTTCCACCTTTAAGAAGTACATATTCATCATCTTTATGGGATAAATCTACTATTATTTTATTACTTTCCGCTTCTCTTATAATAGTTCCCATTGGCACTCTAATGTATAAATCATTACCATCTTTACCATAACATTTTGATCCTGCACCATTTGTACCACTTTCTGCTACATATTTTCTCTTATACTTAAAATCTAAAAGTGTTGTCATTGAAGGATTTACCTTAAATATAACACTTCCACCTTTTCCACCATCACCACCATCTGGGCCACCTAAAGGAATATATTTTTCACGTCTAAAGGAAATGGCTCCATCTCCGCCTCTTCCTGATTTTACAAAAATCTTGGTCTTATCTATAAACATATATTTCACCTTTCCTTATATAATTAAACCTCAGCTATAAAAACACTAGATATATTATATCATATATTATTTTTTAGTCTACAAAAAAAGCTGCATTAAATGAAATATCATTTAATGCAGCCTATAAAATACTAATTATTCAGCTAATTCAACTTCTACTGGATAAACACTAGCTTTTTTCTTATCTTTACCCATTCTTTCGAATTTAACAATACCATCAACTTTAGCAAATAGTGTATCATCTCCACCTTTACCTACGTTGTTTCCTGGATGAATCTTAGTACCTCTTTGTCTAACGATTATGTTACCAGCTAAAACGAATTGTCCGTCTGCAGTTTTAACACCAAGTCTCTTAGATTCTGAGTCTCTACCGTTGTTTGTACTACCTTGTCCTTTCTTATGGGCAAATAATTGAAGGTTCATTATTAACATATTTTACACCTCCTCTTTTTTTAAATTAATATATTCTCTGCGCTTTTTATCTCCAAACATCTGATTAAGACTTAAAATTACACTTTCAAGACTTTTTTCAAAAGTTTTCAAAATCACTTGCGCCTTTTCTTTTTCATCTACATTTAGGCCCTCAAGGTCTACCTTTAGATGACCTTCTCCAATTTCATAATTTACATTAAGTTTTAAAACTTCATCTAAACCTATAATAACACTTTGACCAAGTACTGATACTGAATTACATACCATATCATATGCATCACCAGCAAGTATGGCCTCCCTGTCTTCTAAGGCATGGTTATTAATAGAAATTGAAGTAATGTTTTGATCTTTTAATTTAATAATAACTTTTATCATAAAATTAAGCTTCGATCTTTTCTACTACTAATTTTGTATAAGGTTGTCTGTGACCATTCTTTCTTCTATAGTCAGTTTTTCTCTTATACTTGAAAACTGTAACTTTCTTAGCCTTTCCTTGTGCTAAAACCTTAGCAACAACTTTAGCTCCTTCTACTACTGGAGTTCCAACTTTTAAAGTTTCTCCTCCTACAGCTAATACTTCGTTTAATTCAACTGTTGAATCAACTTCAGCATCTAACTTTTCAACGAAAAGAACGTCTCCTTCTTGAACTCTGTATTGTTTTCCACCTGTCTTAACTACTGCGTACATTAAAAACACCTCCTCATAACGGTCTCGCCACTATAGGTACAAGAGCAAATCATTGTTTTATAAAAACCTGTGCGTGAGCGGTTTACTAACACATTTTATCACACCTTTTTTTCTTTGTAAAGAAATTAATACATTTTATTTTAAATTACTATTTCTTTTTACATAAGATGAATAAACATATGCAAGAATCATAGAAATAATTCCTACTCCAATAAATACCAAGGTTTTTTCTATAGCATTCATTCCTATACAATCTAATATTGGGACTTTTAAACA
Source organism: Clostridiales bacterium (assembly GCA_012519155.1). Taxonomy (GTDB): domain Bacteria; phylum Bacillota; class Clostridia; order Clostridiales; family Clostridiaceae; genus Clostridium. Next base: position 17,739 of record JAAYQS010000044.1, on the reverse strand, counting down.
TGTTATTAATGCAATTACTATTCCCATTACCCTAATGCCATTACATCCTTTCAAAAATCCCTTAATAACATCAAAACAAGCTAAAGTCATTAATAATATATCTATAATTATTATTGTAATATAGTTACTTGTTTCGAAAGTTTTTAAGAAAACTATTATCAAATATGTTAATGCCACAACATTTATTACTCCAATTTTAGATAAGTCACTTACAAAAAGATTATTATATCTATCCTTTGTAAATATTGATAAACTAGCAAAACATATAATTAAGCCTATTATATCAATATAAGTAACTACATTCATATTTCTGAATAAAATTATTATTGAAATTATAAAAATTATAAATGCAATTAATACATTATCTGTTTTACAATTATTATTTCTTAGATATTCCACTCTAGTATAAATTATCATAGCTATAAAATATACAGCACAAATAACAATATAAGTAACATATTCATTAACTAAATAGTTTATTTCAATAGCAGTTGGGACTATAAGCATAAGAGAATAATATTTTAATACAGAAAAAGCTGGACTATTCTTTTCTTCATTTACAATATGACATAGCATAACACCTGTAATTGTAATAAATCCTATGAATAATTGAAATAAATGGAAATACGCATCTATATCACAATATATATTTACTGCATTTATAAATGAAATTAAAATCATATAAATAACTGAAATATTCATAGATATATTTAGCAATTTGCTTTTTTTAGTAACTTTTAGATATCCAAATAGAAGTATTCCAATATTTAAAACAAAATAAAATAAAACATCTTGTATATTTGAATCACCAATTTCAATATTTTTTACTATTTTTAATGCAAATATAACTGAAGGCACTAAATACTTATATTTATTCATATTTTTAGTTAATATAGTGCACCCTATGGATATAATTATTCCACCACCAATAATTATACTTCCAATTATTTTATTATTTACTCCTATAAAAAGAGAAAAAACAGTAACATATATTAAGAATATATCACGAAAAATATTAGCAATATCTTTACTTTCTAATTGTTTTAAAATAAATTTATCAATAAGGAATGATAAAATAATATAAAACATGCAGACACCTGCATATACTTCACTTGATAATGACAAACGTAAAAACACCATAATAAAACAATTAATCACAAATGTATATATTGCAAATGCACTTAAATAATTATTATGATTTTTAATTGGAAGTACAACATTTAGTATATTTAAAATAATAATATACCCTACAACTAATAATGAACTATTCATATCTTTTGAAACTATATCAGCAAAAAATAAAAAGCTTAACAAACCTGCTCCGTGAGCAAAATATCTAAAAGCAAAGGATTTCTGAACAAAACTATAAACAATAGTACTAGCAGATAATAAGAATACTAAAACAAATGCTATAAATTCACTAATATTATGAAGTCCCATTGCATTTATCATAATTGATATATATATTTCACAGAGTCCCATTATAGTAACACCTTTAGAATAATCTGCATTTTTTCTTTTAATTAGAAGTTCACTTAATAAGATTATGGCTATCCCAATTATAAATAATAAGATTCCCTTAATAAAATTATTTAAATAATTTACGTAAACATATTTTCCAAATATAGAAACCCCAATTAATATCATTATAATTCCCAAAACATATACAATTTTATATGCACTATCACTTTGACCATATTTACTTTCATTTGAATTATTTACTGACATATTATAATAATTATTTTGTCTTTGATTATTGTTATATATATTCTCATTGTTTATGTTTTTACTATAATTCATGTTCTCATTATTATTTGTATATATGTCATTATTACTTCCATTTTTAACACTTTCATTACATGCTCTAATAATAATGTCCACATAATCTCTAGCTTTACAAAACCTTTCATTAATATTTCTAACAGGAATTACTACAGATTGCAAATTTGTAATTCTAATATCATCATAATTTAATTTTTTCATTGAACTACTAATAAAATGATTCATATCATTTATACTACTAAAAAAATAATTAGTATTTAAAATTCTATTTAAATAATCTTGAATATTATTATATTCTTTTAGCATCTGTAATATATCAGAGGACACCAAGTTAAGTTTTTTTCTACATTCATCACTTATAGGTCTTGATAACTCATATTGTATTCTATTAAAACATTTTCCTATTTCATTATTGTAATAATTAACATTATTCATAATTTTTTCTCCTTTTATCAAAAAACATATACCCCTAAATACTATATCGTTCATTAATACAATAACAATATACTTTACCGGCAAAAAAAGTTGTACTTATATAAAAAAATGCCATAAAGCTTTTTGCTTTATAGCATTTAAGATACTTATGCTAATACAATTAATATTCCAATTTATACTGCACCTTTTTCGCTTTCAGATGAATCTTCTTCCTTATCGACCTTTTCCATTTTAGATATTGATACTTCGTAAGCTATTTTCTTAACTACTTCCGTATCAGATATCTTTTTTTGATATTCTCTGCTTTGAAGTCTTCCCCAAACTCTTATATTTTCACCAACAGATAAGGTTTGACAAAATCTTGAATTCCTTCCCCATGCTATAGTTGGAATATAATCAGATTTATTGTAAGCTCTATTTACAGCAAGAAGTACATCTGCAATTTCCCTTCCAAAAGGAGTCGTTCTATAAACTGGTTCTTTGCATATATAACCATCTAGAAAAATTTCATTAGGGTTTTTACTTCTTTCCTTACATGGTTCTATATTTCTCGCAAATACTGTTAATATAAGTTTGTTAGATCCATCAATAAATTTATTATAAGATCTAAGTTGCCCTTCAACAACTACTTCACTACCAACATCTAAATTTAAATTACTTAATAATCTTTCTGATACTGTTATATTTAAAAAATCAACTGAATCACTAAGTCTCATTACTTCAAGATTAAAACTATAAAATCCTTCGCCATACATTTCATGGCTAAATTCTAATTTTGTAGCTACCTTTCCCTCAAGGTATATTTTGTTATTTAACATTAAATTATCCATTGTAACCCCTCACTCCATTTGTAATATATATTTATAACTGCAAAGTTCTATACACTATTTCCATTATAATACATTTAATAAGTATTTTTCAACTTTTTTAAATTATTTTTTAAAAATTGAGCTCCTTTTTCCGAAATATTATAGTTTTCTTTATATATTAATTCTCCTACTGGAATAAACTTGTAATCTTTATCTTGATATTCTTTTATAATACGTTCAATATTATCAGGAGTATATTTTGCATTATTATGAAATAATATTATAGACCCTTCTTTTATACCTTTATTAACTCTTTCATATTCAATATCTGCACCAGCTTCTTTCCAATCTACTGAATCAACACTCCATTGAATAGGTATATGCTCTTGTTCATTTATAACCTTAACTGCCTGTTCATTGTAATCTCCACTTGGAAATCTAAATAATTTTACTTCTTTTCCTGTATATTTTTTTATTATTTCATCTGTTTTTTGTATTTCTGAAATCATTTTCTCATTGCTTATCTTGGTAAACATAGGATGTTTATAGCTATGATTTCCTATTTCATGCCCCCTTTCTGAAATTTTTTTTAGTTTTTCAACATTTTCCTGACTATAGTCTACCCAGCCTCCCATTATAAAGAAAGTACCCTTTACATTATATTTATCTAAAATATCAAGTATTGTATAAAGATAATCATTTTCTGCCCAATTAATATCAAAAGTAATAGAAACATTTTTTTCCTTTGTATCAACAGAATAAATAGGCAAATCAAAGGATTCTTTTGAAACACTTGTATTTTGAGCTTTATTATAAGCACCATTATTAAATATAAATGCAGACACTGCTACTAAAAAAATTAAAGACATGGATAATAATATTCTTTTTATCCCTCTCATATTTGTATAAGTAGACTCCTAAAATTCGTTACCATTAATATATATATTATCCTTTTTTGAAATTATTCCTTAAAGAATTATTTTTATGTTCTTATTGTTTATTTTCATTCAAATAAAAATTATGCTATAATTATTAAAGAATTTATTTGAAATGGAGAATTGCTATGCTTGAAAATACTGCTGAACTTGCAGAAAACAAACTTCTGCTTTTATATATTTTACATACTGTAAAAAATCCAATTTCTAATTCACAATTAACAGAACTCATTTTAGAAGACAATTTATTAAATTATTTTACTCTTCAACAATATCTTAGTGAATTGGAAGAATCAGGTTTTATAAAATACGTAGATATAAACGATAAAAAATTATTAAAAATCACAAATAATGGAGTTTCTGTTTTGTCATTTTTTATTAATAGAATTTCTGAACAAAAAAAGGAACTTATAAAACAAAGAATAAATGAAAAGTACGATTTGTTTAAAAAAGAACTTACTATTCAAAGTGATTACACTCCTATTAGTGATGATAATTTTCTAATAGACCTTAAAGCTTTTGAAGGAAAGGATATATTAATAGAATTAAAATTATCAGTACCTACTAAAAAGCAAGCTGCACATCTTTGTGCTAATTGGCAGGAAAACTCTGCAAAAACCTACAACAGCATTATTAATTTGCTTTTAAATGAAGATTCTAAACAATAAGCATAGCACTAGGTTCTTTTACCCTTGCTATGTTTATTACTTTTTTGCTTGGAATATTTATCTTCTTTACAAATCCCGTATAATAATCTAACACAAATAAATCATCTTTATAGCTAAGTATTTGAGAAGGCATTACAGCAACATTTTCAATTTCACTATTACACTTTATGTTTTCATTATTTAAGATATTATTAATTTTTCTAATGTTTTCATTCATAAGGCTAATTACATATATACTGTCCTCTTTTACAATCATATCTATAGGCATTCTTCCTACTTCAACCCTTGCCAATGTTTTCCAGTTGCAAGATTTGCTAGCGGAGATTATTTTAAGAAATCCTCTCTCAAAGTTATCACATTTATTTTCAAGTATATACATTCTTTTGTTGTATGAAAAAATTTTAGTAGGATGCTCTATATTCTGTATTTTTCTTATTTCCTTATAACAATCAGAATCAATTATAGTTATAGAATTTTCTAGGAAACTACTTACATATATAAGTTTGTTTTCCTTATCCACATCAATAGAAAAAGGATAATTTCCTATAGGTATTTCAAACATTATTTCCATTTCCTTCATATCATAAACAAGAAGTGCATTAATATCACTACAAAGTAATAATATCTTTTCATCATATGAAACAATCTTTGAAACAGAAGTACCTATAAATATTTTTTCAATATTATTTTTATTTGAAATATCTATAGAATACACACAAGAACTATATTCAGCTCCTACTATTAAATGATTTTTATATTTTGTTATGCATGAAAAGCCCATAGGTTTTTTACTTGAATCAATGATTATTTCATTTAAACTGTAATCTTCTAAATTTATGTCTTTTATAGTATTTAATATTTTACTACATACAAATAAATCCATATTCTCTCCTAAAAAACCTTACTATTACTTTAAATTATTCAAATCTCAATGGTATTGTTACATTTTTCTACATTTTATTGTAAAATTCAAAGAGAATTTGTGCTCTCACATTTTTTCTGATAAAATAAATTTAATAAAAATTTAAAGAGGTGCAAAAAGAATGTATAAGTACAAAACAAAAGGTACATGTTCTACTGAAATTGATTTTGAAATTGAAGATAACAAAATAAAAAATGTTTCCTTTAAAGGTGGGTGTAACGGAAATTTACAAGGTATTTCATCATTAGTTATTGGAATGAATGTAAATGATGTTATAGAAAAACTAGAAGGAACAAATTGCAATGGAAGAGGAACTTCCTGTCCAGATCAATTAGCAAAAGCTCTTAAAGAGGCTATACAAAAATAAAAAACTGGTTTAAGCCAGTTTCTTATTTTTTATATTAATTTGTAAGTCTTATTATTTTTCTCATATCACCAATCATATATAAAGAACCACTTATAAGTATTAAATCCTCCTCACTAGCTTCCTCTAATGCTTTCATATAAGCTTCTTTATAATCTTCATAGGACACACAATTTTCATTTATTTTTACTATTTCTTGTTTTAATTTAGAAGCAAGTTCTGCTCTATCACTATGAGGTGTAAGGGCAAAAACTTTTTTTGCCATAGGTGTAATTTCCTTGATCATTTCTTCCACTTGCTTATCAGCTAAAATTCCAAGTATAAGATAAATATTTTTATACTTAAAGTACATTTTAACACTTTCTTTAAGAGATTTTATACCTTGTATATTATGAGCGCCATCAATAACAACAAGAGGATTTTTTTTCATTACTTCAAGCCTTCCAATCCATTTTACATTTTTTAATGAACTTAAAAGGTTATCCTTTGAGAATTTTATATTTCTAGTATTACAAACTTTAAAAAAAGCTTCCATAGCAACTAAAAGATTTGTCACTTGATGTTTCCCAAGAAGTGGCAACCTAACTTTGTATTCATCATTATTAGCTTTTATTAAAATATCTTGATATATCCTCTCATTATCATTAAACACCTTAATAAATTTTCCATTGTCACTAGATACTTTAATCAATTCTGCATTCTTATTTTTTGCAGTTTCCTCTATAACTTCAAGTGCTTCTTTTTCTTGTGGATATGTAACTACAGGTACTCCTTCTTTAATTATTCCAGCTTTTTCGCTAGCAATTTCTCTTAAGGTATTTCCAAGTAAATTTGTATGATCTAAACTTATAGATGTAATAACACTTAATATAGGAGTTATAACATTAGTAGAATCTAGTCTACCACCAAGACCAACTTCAATTACTCCATAATCAACCTTTTCTTCTTTAAAATACAACAACATAAGACATGTTATTATTTCAAATTCAGTTGGATGAGTATATCCCTCTTCTATTACTTTATCTACAGCATATTTAACTCTTTCTACTAAATCTCCAAGTACATCCTTTGGTATATTACATCCATTAATTTGAATTCTTTCTTCAAATTCTTCTAAAAATGGTGATGTATACATACCAACCTTAAAATTGCAACCTCTAAGCATAGAAGATATCATAGCTGTAACTGAGCCTTTACCGTTAGTACCAGCTACATGTATAAGTTTTAAGTCTTTTTGAGGATTATGTAAAATCTCTAAAATTCTATAGGTTCTTTCAAGTCCGTAATTTGAGCCAAAATTACCCACCTCATGAATATACTTCATTGCATCATTATAATTCATAAATTTTTCCTTCTTTAATTAATTTTAAAAAGCTTAAGCATTTCTACTTAAGCTTTTTATGCTTTACTACTTTAAAGCATCTATTCTAGCATTAACAGCTTCAAGCATAGAAACATATTTATCTCTCTTTTCCTTTTCGCCATTAACTACAGCTTCAGGTGCCTTATCAACAAAGCCCTTATTTGAAAGCTTTTTGTTTACTCTCTCTATTTCTGAATTTAATTTTTTAACTTCTTTATTTAATCTTTCAAGTTCCTTTTCTTTATCAACTAAATCAAGTAGTGGCATAAATAATTCTCCACCCTTAACAACTAATGATACTGCATTTTCAGGCACTTCATTTTTATCACTTATAAATGTAACTTCAGATGCAGATGCTAATTTTTCCATGTAACTTGCACCATCTTTAAATGCTTCCTTAGCTTCATCTGTAATATGGCATATTACCTTTGCTTTTCTTGAAGGTGCAACATTCATTTCAGCTCTAACATTTCTAAGTCCTTTAATAGCTTCTATTACATAATCCATATTCTTTTCTGCATTTAAATCCTTTAGGCTTTCGTCATATTCTGGCCATGCAGCATTAACTATAGTTTCTTCTTCTGTTAAAGTTGTATAAATTTCTTCTGTAATAAATGGCATTACTGGATGAAGAAGTTTAAGACCTGTTGTTAATACAGTGTATAATACATTATAAACTACTCCCTTAGCTTTTTCATCATCACTAAAGAATACTGGTTTTGCAAGTTCTATATACCAGTCACAGAATTCAGTCCACATAAAGTCATATACTTTTTGAAGTGCAATTCCAAGTTCAAATTTATCCATATTTTCTGTAACTTCTTTAATTAATGTGTTCATTTTTGATAAAATATATTTATCTGCTAATGAATATTCTCTGCAGTCTTTGTATTTTTCCATTACATCTTTATTAAGATTCATCATAACGAATCTTGAAGCATTCCATATTTTATTTGCAAAATTTCTAGATGCTTCAACTCTTTCTGGATAATATCTAAAATCATTTCCAGGAGCATTACCTGTTAATAACATAAATCTTAAAGCATCAGCACCATAATTATCTATAACCTCAAGTGGATCTACACCATTTCCAAGAGATTTACTCATTTTTCTACCTTGTGAATCTCTTATAAGTCCATGTATTAGGACATTTTCAAATGGAGTTTCATTCATATTATGAATTCCTGAGAATATCATTCTTGCAACCCAGAAGAATATAATATCATATCCAGTAACAAGAGTATTAGTTGGATAGAAATATTCTAAATCTTCAGTTTTATTTGGCCATCCAAGAACTGAAAAAGGCCAAAGAGCTGATGAAAACCAAGTATCTAAAACATCTTCATCTTGTTTTAAATTCTTGCTGTGACATTTAGTACATTCTGTTGGTGCTTCTTCTTGTACTATAATTTCACCACAATCCTTACAATACCATACTGGAATCCTGTGTCCCCACCAAAGTTGTCTTGATATACACCAGTCTTGGATATTTTCCATCCAGTTAAAATAAGTTTTTTCAAATCTTTCTGGTACAAATTTAGTTTTCTTGTTTCTTACAGCTTCTATAGCTGGTTTTGCAAGTTCATCCATTTTTACATACCATTGTTTAGATATAATTGGTTCTACTGTAGTTTTACATCTATCATGAGTTCCTACATTATGTGTATGAGGCTTTATTTTAACTAAAAGTCCAAGTTTCTTTAAATCCTCTACCATAACCTTTCTTGCTTCATATCTATCAAGACCTTGATATTTTCCACCATTTTCATTAATTATACCTTTATCATCCATAATTCTTATTTGTGCAAGATTATGTCTAAGTCCTACTTGATAATCGTTAGGATCATGTGCTGGTGTTATTTTAACTGCACCTGTTCCAAATTCCATATCAACATATTCATCTGCTATTATTGGAATTTCCCTATCTACAAGTGGTAATATTAATGTTTTTCCTACTAAATCTTTAAATCTATCATCATTAGGATTTACAGCTACAGCAGTATCACCAAGTAGTGTTTCTGGTCTAGTTGTTGCTATTTCCAAGTATCCAGAACCATCTTTCAATGGATAATTTATATGCCAAAAGAATCCATCTTGTTCTTCATATTCAATTTCTGCATCAGATAATGCAGTTTGACACTTAGTGCACCAATTAGTGATTCTATTCCCTTGATAAATAAGACCTTCATTATATAATTTTACAAATACATGTTTTACAGCCTTATCAAGATTTTCGTCCATTGTAAATGCTTCTCTTGTAAAATCTGCAGATACCCCCATTTTTTTTAACTGAGTTCTAATTCTTTCTCTATATTCGTCTGACCAATTATGAACTTCCTTTAAAAAGGCTTCTCTTCCCATTTCTCTTTTATCTAAACCTTTTTTTGCAAGTTCATTAGCTACTTTTACTTCTGTCGCAATTGATGCATGATCTTCTCCAGGAACCCATAATGTGCAATATCCTTGCATTCTTTTAAATCTAATTAAAGTATCTTGAAGAGCATTATCAAGAGCATGACCTAAGTGAAGTTTTCCTGTTATGTTTGGTGGTGGCATAACTATTGAATATGGCTTTTTACTCTTGTCAATTTTAGGAGTAAAATATTTTTTTTCTTCCCATCTTTTATATATTCTTTCTTCAAATTCTTTAGGATTATAATTCTTTTCTAATTCTTTCATTTATGAACCTCCATTTTTATAGAAAAATATCACATTAATAAATAACAATAAAAAAGAGCTTAAGTCCAAACAAAGGACGAAAGCTCGCGGTACCACCTTAATTCCCATAATACATGGGCACTCAAATTTTAACGATTAAAATACATTCATATATAATGAATATTTTTTAAACGGCTTTAGCTACTAAAAATTTCACCAAAGATGCTCCAAAGCTACTTCAAAACCTTCTATATAAGGGATCACAGCAAATTCCCTCTCTCTTTGATACTTTCAGTTTTTACTCCTCTTTTTCACTGCATTTATAATATACAAATTTATATCTATAATAAATCATTCTTATAACTTTGTCAAATCTAGCCCTTCCTTTAAGCTTTTTTATACCACTTAAAATATTTATACTAAACATTTTAAAAAATATTCCTTATCTCTTTTATTTCAACTAACAATCTTAACTATTTCATCTTTAAATTTTATAAAATTAAGTTTTACTACTGTTTAAATTATTTTTTTAATTCTTACGTTTTTTACCATATTTTTATTGACTATTTAAACTTTATAAGATAATATATGACTATGCAAAAACCTTATATATTTAATTAAAAATCACTAAAAGTTATTTTTGTAAATATTTTTGCATTTAATAAATGAATAAAGTTATATGTCAATGATGACAGTAATATAGGATTTATTATTCTATTTACTGTCTTTTTTATTTTATTCATTAAAAAGAATATATGTTTTTCTATCAATGAAGATAGCTAAGAAATATTAAATTATTTTTTATGCTATCTTTTTTTACTATTAATTTTATTTACGAAAGGAAGGATTTTTTATGGAAAACATTAATTTTGGCGATTGCGGTTTTATAATGATATGCGCCGCATTAGTATTTATAATGACTCCTGCATTAGCATTCTTTTATGGAGGAATGGTTAGAAGGAAAAATGTATTAAATACAATACTTTCTTCATTCTTCATATGTGGACTTGCTTCTGTATTATGGATAATAATAGGTTATTCTCTTTCATTTGGAAGTGATCACGGTGGAATAATAGGAAATTTAAGTCACTTATTCTTTAACGGTGTTTCTAATGCTCCTAATGATACCTATGCTTCAACTATTCCAGAAACTCTTTTTGCAACATTCCAAATGATGTTTGCATTAATAACTTGTGCATTAATTACAGGTTCTTTAATAGGAAGAATGAAATTTAAATCATTATTCATTTTTATTGCTGTTTGGTCACTACTTGTTTATTATCCTCTTGCTCACATGGTTTGGGGAGATGGAGGTCTCTTAAAAACTCTTGGTGCAATAGATTTTGCTGGTGGTAATGTTGTTCATATTAGTTCCGGTGTTTCAGGTCTTGTAGCTTGTATATTACTTGGAAAACGTAGATGCTATGGTATGGTATCATACAAACCACATAATATTCCATTTGTATTTTTAGGTGCTGCATTATTATGGTTTGGATGGTTTGGATTTAATGCAGGAAGTGCTTTAGGTGCTAATTCCCTTGCAGTACATGCTTTTTTAACTACTAATACTTCTGCTGCAGCTGCTCTACTTTCTTGGATGGCTATTGAATGGATAAAACATGGTAAGCCAACACTTCTTGGCGCTGCAACTGGTGCTGTAGTAGGTTTAGTTGCTATTACTCCTGGGGCTGGATTTGTACCTATATGGTCAGCACTTATAATTGGTGCATTTGTAAGCCCAATATGCTATTTCTTTATGGGTACTGTTAAAAAGAAATTTGGATATGATGATGCTTTAGATGCTTTTGGTTGTCATGGTATTGGTGGTATATATGGTGGTATTATGACTGGTATATTTGCTAGCCAATCAGTAAATGGTGATATAATGTGTAATGGACTTATTTATGGTGACATTAAACTATTCTTAGTTCAAATATTAAGTATTGTTGTAACAATTGCTATAGCAGCTATAATGACATTTATAATAATTAAAGTTATTAAACTATTTATGGATATAAGAGTTTCAGATGCAGCTGAAGCTAATGGATTAGATATTTCTGAACATAATGAATCAGCATACCCATCATTTATGGGCCTTGATTAAGGAGGATTAAATATGAAAAAGATAGAAGCAATTATAAGACCATTAAAACTTGAAGAGCTTAAAGATGCTCTTAATAAAGCTGACGTTCATGGTATAACAATTTCCCAAGTAATGGGTTGTGGTAGACAAGGCGGATGGACCGAATACTATAGAAGCAGTGAAGTTTTAATTAATGTACTTCCAAAAATTAAAATAGAAATAGTTTTAGAAGATTCAAAAGTAGATAAAATCATAGACTTAATAATAAATACTACTCAAACTGGTGAAGTTGGAGATGGAAAAATCTTTCTATTTGATGTATGTGATTGTATAAGAATTCGTACAAAAGAAAGAGGAGATAAAGCCCTTTAATATATAAAAATAAATTATAATCAAAAAATCGTCGTACTATTTTTATAGTACGACGATTTCTTATAAATTTGATAAAAGCATAAGTTACTTAATATTAATCTAACTTTATATAGCTTTTAACCCTACTAACTCTGCAACTTTCAGCTGCAATAATATGTTCTATCTTTGAAACAGCTTCATCAATATTATTAGCAACAACTCCATAATTGTATTTAGATATAGCAGTTATTTCTTTATATGCAGAATTAAACTTTCTTGCTAAAGCTTCTGGTGTTTCTATTTTATTATCTGCCTTAATTCTTTCTTTTAATCTTTCTAATGATGATGGGAGTACAAATATAAATATTGCATCATCATACTCTTCCTTTACTTTTAAAGCTCCTTTTATATCTACTGATAATACAACATTTACACCTTCATCTAGTTTTCTTTTAACCACATGTTTTAAAGTTCCATAATAATTTTCATGAACTTCTGCCCATTCTAAGAAAAGACCTTGTTCAACTTTTTTAAAGAATTCTTGTCTTGTTACAAAATTATAACTTACCCCTTCAATATCACCAGACTTTTTAGGTCTTGTAGTTAATGATACTGATAAATATAATTCTTTATTTCTATTAATTAATTCTTTTATTATTTCATCCTTTCCAGCTCCTGTTGGTCCTGAAATTACTATTAACATTCCTTTATTCTCCATGTTTCATCCCCACTTTTTTACCTATTTATTAAAATCGTAATTTTTAATATAATTTATTTTTTCATTGTTTAATATAATATTTTCACTAAATGGATTGATAGAAATTCCTTCTAACTCAAATCCTGCATCTAAAAGTGTTGCAATTGCTTGTTCATATGGCATTACAACCATTTGTTCATGATCCTTATTCCATTTTTTTAATTCCTCATAACTTGTAAATATAGGGCTAAATTTTTTGCCATTTATATCTTTTATATAAACAAAGGAAATTTGACTTCCTTCTTGCATAATTCCATCTTTTACATGTCCTTCAAACTTAACAGGTATAAGATAATTAGCATTTAATATCTCCTTAATAAATACTTTTTCTGTTTCTCTTGCAGGCTTTTCAAAAAATTTTTTTATTGCCTTAGTTAATTTTTCATTATTTGCAAGTTTGCTTAAATCTAATTCTTTGTTAGCCCCATTTTTTGATATAAAATTAAAATTTTGTTTCTTCATAAAATTACCTCACTAGTACTTTCTATTTTTAAAATAAATCTCCTGACCTATCTTTAATAACTAAAGCCTTAATTCTTTTTGGTAATATTGGATGTGTAGAAAGTAAATTATAAATTCCAACAAAGAATCCATCTACTTTAACAGATTCATTTATATAATCTTGTACATTAACATTTTTATATAAATGCTTACCTACAGTTAATGCCATCATGGCTTCTATTCCATTATTTCCCGATACTACTTGTGCAAGTCTATCGCAACTAAATTCTCTTGTTCTTGAAGCAGCCTGACCAAGAAATGGAACTATTCCACCCCAAAGAATCCATAATTGATATGGAAGAGATGCATGACCAAGCTTAATATGAGCCATTTCATGAGCAATAACAAATCCAATAGAACCAATATCTCCATATTCTCTATATGCAACTTCAAAAAGATCTGCATTTATCTGAATATATTTTTTTCTAACAACAAAAGATGAAAAAGCATTTAATATTCCATTTTCTTGAACTATATATGCCTCTGGAACAGGCATATTAAATCTGTATGCATATTCATTAATAAGGTTATATATTTCAGGAAATTGATTTGGTGTGATCTTTACTGATCTTGCTCTAACCTGTGCATATGCATATGCTAAAGCAAATAGTAAATAAGGCACTATAAATATTATTGTTACTAGCAGTTGCACATTTGTAGGTATTTCTTCTTGTACTTTATCAGTATCAATTTGTTCATCATTGTTATAACTTTCTACTGTTTCTGTATATGTCTTTTGTATTTTTTTAACATTATCTGTAAATGACAAACAAAATACTACTATAACTGCAACTATAAATAAAACATTTATTACTTGTAAAGCCCTATACAAAGGCATTTCTGCACTATGTCTAAGTCTTTTTATATCATATTTTGATAAAATAAAATTCCCATTATTATTCCCACCATTACCATTAAAATTTCCCTGATTATAGAATTGTTCTTTAGTAAAGTTATTATATCCTTCATTATTATATCTCATGTTATTAGGATTTACATTTTGATTGTTTGCAATACCAAAATTGTTATTTGCATTATAACATTCATTATTAGAATTACCTATATTGTTACCATCATTATTAAATCCATTAAAATTATTATTTGCATCTCCACTATTAATACCATTATTATTATCCATAATATATTACTGAAAGTTTAAAATCTTTCCAGTAAATTCCCCCTTCCTTTAAGTATTTGCTCGATTGTAAATATATTCATATATATCAACATAATTGAATTAGAATATATACCTATTATACATTAGTATTAATTTATTTCATATAAAAAAAATGAAATTTTATGTAAAACATAAAACTTCACTTTCTATAAAATACTAATTTAAAATAAAATTATAACCTAATTATGCAGTTATATCATCTGCCATTGGCTCTATTCCTCTATTTTCAACAGCTGTTGAAAAAACTATTTGTGTTTCAGTATTTCCAAACTTTTGAAGCTTACCTATAAATGAATCAAGTTCCATAGTTGTATGGAATGTAACCTTTAATAACATTGAATATTTACCTGTTACACAATTACATTCTAAAACATTAGGACAATTATTTATAAATGGATAAAAAACACTCTTTTCTTTAGGATCTACTTCTAAATTAATAAATGCAGTAATATTAAATCCAAGCTTTAATTTATTTACTTTTACACTATATCCTTGAATAACACCAGCTTGTTCTAATTTTTCTATTCTAGATGATACAGCTGGAGTTGATAAATATACTTGCTCAGCTAAATGCTTTAATGGGTATCTAGCATTTTCTTGTAATAATTTTATTAATTTCAAATCAATCTTATCCATAATATTTTCCTCCTTAATGTAATAAGTTAATTTAAGATTTTAAATTTATAATAAAAAAAGGCGCATCAACAAAACTTAATTTGTGATACGCCTCATTGCGTTTCTTATATTAACTTAACATTTGTAAAAAAACTTTCTTCTTATATTAATATAATATAGTATAAACCACTTTTTTTCAAGTATTTTTCACATAAAAGTTAATTTTTTTAAGCACACTTAAAATTCTATATAAGAATATGATCCTTTTTTATCAATGTCATATACTTTCCATTGTATATTTCCATTATAATCTGAAGTTAATGTCATTTCTACTTGAACTTCTACTGGTTGCCCATTAACTGTTAAAGTTCCATGTAATATTTTATTCATTACTCCATCTTCATTTCTTTTTGTTTCCTTAAAAGATGAAGCTGTAGTTATATCTATTTTGTTTCCATCAAACCTTTTATCTATTAAAAGTGATTGTACATCTTCTTCTGATGGTCCTTCTACAGTTCCTGAAACTATATTTAATTTAGCATCAGAATCGGCATCTTTTGTTATATTAAGTGGAACAGAAACATTACCTTGGAATTCAACGTTTTTTATAATTCCTTCTGATATTGTACCTGTTACCTCTGCAACAATTAAATTGCTAGAATCATTCATAACATATTTGTTTATATTAAGACTAGTAACAAAATCTCCTGTAACTGATGTATTGGCAGATACTTCTCTAGTACCAATTACATATTTCTTCTCATATGAAACATATCTAGATGATAAATAACTTTCTAATGACTTCTTTAATTGTTCTTCATCTACACTATCATTCTTTGTTGTATTGCCATTTAAAGATAATTTAGAATATACGATTTCCCAAGTGTCATTATCCCATTCATAATCAATACTTGCTTCTATATCTCCAGAAGCTGCATACACACCATTTGAAAATTCTGCAGTTGCATTAACCTTATATGAATATGAATTTTCGTTAACTTGAAGTTGTGCACCAGTTACTTCTGTCAATGATGATGTATTTAATCTAGTAGTATCAGAATAAATTGTTTCATCTTCTTGTATATTTTCTTTTATTAACTTATTAAAATCCTTATCTGTTTTTATATCTTTTACATTATCTTGTATTGCTCCTGATAATTTCCATCCTTCATCTTTAAAATAATAATACTGAGCAGTTGCATCAAAAACAAATGTTGTATCACCATTTTCAAGTGTTATTTCCACCTTTACTTGATCACTACTCTTCTTTTTGGTCTTTCTGTCCAAAACCTCCACTTTCTTCATATTATTATCAGAAATTTCAACATCATTACCTAATAAATATACCTCTTCACCTACTAATGATTCTCTTATTTTATCTTCAGATAAAGCTTTTCCAGATAAAGCATTGTATAATATTCCACCTACAATAATTAATAATATTGCTGCGCCTATACAAGAACCAATAATTATTCCAAGTCTTTTGTTTTTAGCAGTATTATTTTTATTATTAAAGCCACTATAAACATTTCCATTTACTTGTCCTTGATTTATATATGGATTATTAAAATTATTATTCATATTTGAATAATTGTTCATGTTTTGATTGTTGTTTGGATTTGGAATATTATTTGTATTTTGCATATTAAAATTGCTATTCATATTTGGCATACCACTAACATTGGTACTACCATTTACATTTACATTTGCACCTACATCTAAATTACTATATGCAATAGTATTTTCATTATTATATGCAATAGTATTATCTAAGTTATTCCCCTTGTTCAAATTCAAATTATTTCCGGTTGAATTTTTGTTATTTAAATCAAAACTTTGATTTTGCGATTTTGTGTTAATATTTGTATTTATCACACCTGTATCTGGCATATTAGCAAACCCATTATTTGATTTATCATTTTCTACTTTATTATTGTTTTGATTTTGATTGTTATTATTGGCTTTCAAACTTTCTGATATTGGTGTACCACAAAACTTGCAAAATCTTTGTGAAGTATTAATCTCATTATTACATTTTATACACTTCATTATAAGCCCCCTATTATATTATTTATACTTTAGTAATATACACCATTTTTGGTATATTATCAACATTTTCATTTTACCATTAGTATCTAGGGCATTATAATAAAATTGTATATTCTTTATTTTTTTTCATATCTATAAATAGACAACAAGTGTTTACTAAAAAAATCTTCCTTAATACTCATATAATAAACAAATCCTGATATATTTCCATATCTCCTTTTTGTAAATTCGTCAAAATACCTTATTAATGTATTTTTTACATCTTCCTTC
>JAAYQS010000043.1 GCA_012519155.1 Clostridiales bacterium | reverse complement strand
TCTTTTATTGGATTTTTTTCTAACTTATTTTTAATTCTTTGTTCTTTCCTTCCCATAAGCCCTCCTGTGAGACAAAGTTTTTCTTTTATTTTACTTCATCACACGGTAAATGCGTAGATTTCTACACAATTTAATGAGAATTTTTTTACCTTTCAGTTCTGAATTAAAGAAATGCTATAAATATATATCTGAAAATTCAATTTCAAGTTGCTGAACCTTATCATAACTTAATGCTTTATAAGATTTTTGACTAACTGATGCTGAAATTCTAGGTATACTTATAATAAATTCTGAACCTACTCCAACGGTACTATTTAAAGTAATATTACCATTATGAAGCTTAACAAGATTACTAACTAAATCAAGTCCTATGCCACTTCCCTCATTAGAACTTTCCTTATTCTTTTGAGATTGCATAAATCTATTAAATATTGTTTTTTGATCTTCTTCTGCTATTCCTGGACCATTATCTTTTACAACTATCTTTATATTATTTTCATCTATATATAAATTTATCATAACAGTACTATCCTTTGGTGAAAATTTTATAGCATTTGATACTAAATTAACAATAATCCTGTCAATAGCTTCTGGATCCAATAATACAATTGCTTCTTCTTCATTAGTATCAAAAATTAATTCTATTGATTTTTGTTTTGCATATTTATCCATAGACAAAATAGTATTTTCAATTAAAGATACCACATCTATAGCTTGCTTATTTAAATTGTAATACTTCTCCTCAATTTTAGTAGTATCTATTAAATTGTCGACAAGTTTCATCATTTTGTAACTGTTACGTTTTATCATAGCTCTATATTCATTTATCTTATCATCTGCATATTTATCATTATCAATGTATTTTAAACTTTGTAATATGCTTAATATTGTATTTATAGGACTTCTCAAATCATGGGATACATTTAATAAAAACTTTTCTTGAAGTTCCATTCTTTTTTCTAATTTTTTAATCATTAGTATCAATTCTTCTTTACTTAGATTATCTAATTGCATTTTTTATTTATCAATCCTTTTACACATTTTCCATTTATTTCAATCGTCTTTTTAATGGTATCATAAGATTTTTCTATTTGCAATATGTAATTGGTAATTTTTGTAATTTATTATTATAAATTACTAAATTATAAATAATAAATGTAAACAACATAATCGGAGTAATTTCTATTGATAATACCATAAATTTTATTATAGTAATAAATATTTTAGGAAAAAATGCTGAATATAAAGTTAATTTAAATATGGTTTTATAATCATGCACAATTTTAGTATTTTTACGAGTAAAAATTTTATCAATAAAATAAATAATTAGTGACATAAAAAATACTTGTGATAAAAATTCAAAAAAACTAAAGAGAATTGATTCTATAATGATTAATACTGCTAAAGCAGATTTTATAAATGGTATCTTCTTTAACAAATTTTCATTATTTAAGTATTCTTCTGGCAATTCATTATAATACTTTTGACTATCTAAATGATCATTCATTCCAATTATACCAGCATTGCATTGTATTCCATCTCTTAAAAATAGTATATAATTTGTGCTTGATATTTTTATATCTTTTATTTCATTAGCTTCAGCAAGATTGTAATTATCATTTATATAATATTGTATTCCATTTACTACGCCATAATATTCACTATTATTAAAATTCAACTTATTATTAGATATTTCAAATTGAAAATCATCACTTCTTAATAAATTTCCAAAACCATTTATACTCTTATTTATACCATTATAATTTTCTATTCCAATTAGTAGCCCACAAATAGTACATAATAAAAATGCATATTTTATCATGTATAAAACTCCATTATTTATAGGAAATATATATTTTTTAATATTCATAATTTTGCTCCATTTTTTATTTGTTCTATTTAATTGTACTTAACTTACATACTATTATCAAATAAAAATTGTTTTATATACTATGTTTAAAATTTAACTTATTGTCAATGATATTTAATGACACTTTAAATAAGGAGGTTCTTTTTTTGTTATTTTCTAAACAAAATTTTATTTTTACAAAAAAAACAAATTAAAATCAAAAAATTATTTGCTTGCTTTTACTATAATTTGTATTAGCTTGCTATTTTATATTATATATAAATATAATTCATTACTTAGCAACTTTAATGAATGTTGCAATAGCACATATAATCTAGCAATAAATTTATATGATGAAGGAAAATTTAATGAAGCACATTATATTTTTGATTCTATTACACAATCATCACCAAAATATGAAATGGCCCAAAATTATATAGACAGTATAAATAGCAAGCAAGAAAGTAATAATGAAGAAGATAAAAAAGTATCATCATCTATAGTAAACTCTATTAATCCTTTAACAATTAATAATCTTTCATTAGATAGTGATAGCAATTATTTATTACATGTTGACCTTACAACTCAAAAAACTTATGTTTATAGTGGATATATTAACAATTGGAAGCTTATAAAGACTTTAATATGTTCAACAGGAATAGAAGATAAAAAAACCCCTGAAGGTTCATATAAAATCCAACAACGAGGTGATTGGTTTTTCTCTGAAAAATATAATCAAGGCGGAAAGTATTGGTTACAGTTTGATGGAAATTATTTATTCCATTCTGTACCTTATGATAAAGATAAAAAAAATATTTTAGATTATACCCTGGGAACACCTGCTTCTCATGGTTGTATAAGACTTTCTGAAGCTGATTCTAAATGGCTTTATGATAATATTCCAGCTGGAAGTAAAGTTCTAATAAATAAAGGATAATAGACCTTGTAATAAATTTGTATTATTATAAAAATATATATAATAATTATTATGAGGTGATTTTATGTATTTTAAAAAATGTGGTAAAGAAAACACAAAGGATACTGTTGAACTTGCAATTAAAACTGCACGTGAGAGAAATATAAAAACTATTGTAGTATCATCAAGTACAGGATATACAATGGAATATTTTAAAAATGTTCATGATTTAAATATTGTTTGTGTGGCACATGCTTATGGATATCCAATAGAGGGTAAAAATGAAATGAGTGATGAAACTAGACAAAACCTTACAAATAAAGGTTTTAAAGTTCTTACAACAACTCATGTTCTAAGTGGAGCCGAAAGAGGATTATCATCAAAATTAGGTGGAGTATATCCAATTGAAATAATGGCTAATACATTAAGAATGTTTGGGCAAGGTACTAAAGTTTGCGTAGAAATAGCAACTATGGCGGTAGATTCCGGTCTTGCACCATATATGGAACCTATTATAGCTGTAGGCGGTACTGCTCATGGCGTTGATACAGCTATTATTCTTAGAGCTTCCCATGCAGGTAAAATCTTAGATACCAAAATTGATGAAATAATTTGTAAGCCTATTCTTTAATTGTGATAAAAAGGTGGCAATGCCACCTTTTTATTATCTTCTTTTTTTAACTTTTCTTCATTTTTTGCTTGTAATTTAGCATTTTTTTAAGCTTCTTCAATAAAGCATTTTTGAGAATTTATATTTTTTTCAATTACTTCAATATTATCTCCATATCCAAAGCAATATACTCTTTAATATTCTTTTTTTCATATTTACAGGTGCTACAAGTAATTTATCATAATTTCCAGTTCCAACTTGAGTTATATATTGTATATCACTAACATCTTTCCTTGTAATAAGGCAAATTTTAGAATGTACCTTAAAGTTTTCAAATCCATAAATAACATTGCAGCCAGCTTCCTCTAATGTTTCTGACCAGTCAATATTATTTTGTTCATCAAACCTTGCTCTAAGTTCTATCAATACAGTAACTTCTTTACCATTTTCAGCTGCTGTTGTTAAATAATCTATAAGTTTTGCATTTCTAGTAACTCTTACTATTGCCTTATCTACAATTCCATCATTAAAAATCATATCTGCATATTCTAATATTAATTTTTCAACTAATACATACTCTAATTCTTTTCCTGGTATATAAATGACCCTTGGTATATAACCGGGAATTGGAACTATACCCATTAAATTCTTATTACCATTTTGTATAAGAACAGCCTAATGGTATTTGATCCTATATCAATTATTCCGTAAATCAATTTTTTCCTCCTATACACTTGATACTAAAAGTATTGCATTGAAGTGTTAAATTAAGGTTATATTTAAAGTTAATTATATGTAAAATAAAAGAAAAATACTTATAAAAAAAGCATAGCTCCATGATTAAAATTAATCATGGAGCTATGCTCCCATTAAATATATCTATTTAAATATTTATATCTTTTTTGTGTAATATATTACAACTATCTAAAGTGGTCACTAAACTTTTTAAAGAATTTTCATGAATATTCTTAAAAAATAATTCTGTTTCAAATTTTAAATACTCCTCTTTACTTATCATATAAGTATAATAAGTGTACCTTTTTATTTTTTCAGCACTTAAAAATCCTTTTTGAACTAATCTTGAAAGTAAAGTTAATACTGTTGTTCTCTTCCACCCTTTAATTATCTCTAAAGCTTCTATTGCATCTCTTGATGATACAGCTTCATCTGAATTCCAAATTATTTTCATTACTTCAAGTTCTGAAGGTGGTATTTTAGTAATATTCATATTACTCTCACTCCCTTTATTGCATTACTTACTATGTTTACTATAAATATAAACAATCATATTAATATAATACAACATTTTACCCATTAATTCTGCATTTCTCCACAAGTTTACACAATAGTAATAATTTATTCTCATTTTTTTTAAATTTGAACCTTAATTTCTTTATCTACATTAAATAAATATAGATAAATTTCCTTTATTCTTACATTTGATATTTTTTCTAGCGCTTCTTTATAGTATTTTAATTGAATTTTATATCTATTTACTATATCATCTATACAACCATTTTTAACATAATCAGTTTTATAATCTAATAAAATTATTTCATTATTTTCATAAAAAAAGCAATCTATAATTCCTTGAAGTCTTACTTTTTCATTAGCTATTTTTTCATCTATTTTACCTAATACTTCACTTAAAGGTATTTCAGTATAAAACGGAAATTCTTTATATACCTTTTGTGATTTAAGCATTCTTTTTCCAAGATTACTTTCAAAAAACTTATATATCTTATTACAATTTATTGCTTTATATTCTTCCACACTTATAAGTTCATTATTTAATAATTCCTTTACTTGGTATTCTATTTCTTCTATAGAATTAACTTTATTCAAATTTATTTTTTGCATAGCAAAATGCATTGCAGTTCCTTTTTCTGAAGATGTAAGCCCATCTTCTTTTTTTAAAAACTTAGGAACTGGATTATCCTTTTTGGCTTCTTGTATTTTGTAATCTTTTAAAATTTCATTATGAATTTCATTTTCTTCGTAATTTTTCTTTTTCAAATCTGAAACTGAAAAATTGCTTTTCATTTTTGTTGATTCTTCATAATCATATTTATAGTCAAGTCTATTTGCTATTTCCTTGCTAATAAAGTTTATATTTTTAGATTGAATTTCTTTTAACTTTTCATTTTCATCCACAGACTCCGAAATATTATCCACAAGTAAATCTGATTTTATCCATTTTTTTATTTTCCATGTGGATAAATCATCTTTTATGTGAATATCTGAAGGTGAAATTCCTACAATATCTCTTAAATATTGTCCATCCACATGTTTACATAAAGCCATTGTAATCCAATCTAAATATGATTTTCCCTTAAGAACCTCTGATGATAAAATTACACTTTCATCTAATGCTGCTGTACTAACAGATTTATTTATAAGTTTTTCTAAATCATTAGTAGCTCCTGTAATAATAAGCTTTTCCTTAGCCCTTGTAAAAGCAACATATAAAATTCTCATTTCCTCTGATAATGTTTCAATTTTCATTTTATATTTTATTGCTTCCTTAGGTAATGTTGTATAACTTACTCTTTTTTCTATATCCACATAATCTGGTCCAAGCCCTAAATCTTCATGATAAAGTATATTATTA
Source organism: Clostridiales bacterium (assembly GCA_012519155.1). Taxonomy (GTDB): domain Bacteria; phylum Bacillota; class Clostridia; order Clostridiales; family Clostridiaceae; genus Clostridium. The sequence continues at coordinate 6,029 of JAAYQS010000043.1, read as the reverse complement.
TTTAAATCTAATAAATTAAATTGTTTACCAGTACCACATAAAAAAACCACAGGAAATTCTAACCCCTTACTCTTATGTATACTCATTATTCTTACTACATTTTCATTTTCTCCTAATATTTTTGCACTTCCCATATCACCAGATGATTTTCTAAGCTTATTTATAAAATTTATAAAATTAAATAGTCCTTTAAAACTTGTTTGTTCATACTGTTTCGCCCTTTGAAATAACATTTTTAAATTTGCTTGCCTTAAAATACCATTAGGCATACCACCAACATATCCATAATACCCTGTTTCACTATAAAGTTTCCATATAAATTCATCAATAGGTGTATAAATACTTTCCATTCTCCATTTGTCTAGTTTATCTATAAACCTAATACATTTTTGTCTTATTAAATTATTTTCTAAATTTTCATCATAAGCAATTTCCTTTATATTAGTAAATATATAATTTTCTTTATTTCTTAATCTGATTTTTGATAATTCCTCTACTGAAAAATTCATTATAGGAGATTTTAAAAGTGCTATTAATGCAACATCCTGCATAGGATTGTCTATAACTTTTAACATTGACATCATAGTTCTTATTTCTATAGATTCGAAATACCCTGTTGAAGTATCAGCATATATAGGAATACCTTCTTGCCCAATTTCTTCTAAAAATATCTCTGCCCAATTCTTTGTTGCTCTTAAAAGTATTACAATATCCTTATACTGAACATTCCTATATTGTCCTGTTTCCTTATCAAAGACTTTATATTTTTTACCGTCTTTTCCATCCATAAGCTCTTTTATTTTTCTGCAAACAATTCTAGCTTCTAAATTAATAGCTGAAATATCCTCTTCTTCAGCTAGTTCTTTTATATTGTCTAAAGCCTCTTGTTCTTCTTCTTTAGACTTATCTAATATATTAACTTCAATATTTTTTGCAGTATAACCTTCATTATTATCAAAATCTTCATAAGAAGCACCTAAATTTAATGCTTCTTCATCAGTATATTCAAGTTCACCAACGGTACTAGACATAAGCTCTTTAAAAATATAATTAATACCATCAATAATATTTTTTCTACTTCTGAAATTTTTATAAAGCTGTATTTTTATATTTTTTCCTTTATCCTTTGAATAAGTATCATACTTTTGTAAAAATAATTCTGGTTTTGCCTGTCTAAACCTATATATACTCTGCTTAACATCTCCTACCATAAATACATTAGGATCATTAGTATTCTTTCTAGATACCAAATCAATTATTGCTTCTTGAACACTATTTGAATCCTGATATTCATCTACCAAAACCTCATAAAAATTTTGTTTAAATTCCTCTGCTACATTTGAATCTTCATTTGTTAATATTTTTAAGCATAAATGTTCTAAATCATTAAAATCAAGTGCTCCCTTTTCCCTCTTGCTAGCAGAAAATCTTTCTTCAAATTCTATTACCACATTACATAAGGTCTTCATATAAGGATAAACCTTTTGTATATCAGAAAGCATATCCTTAGGTGATTTAGCAAAAGTTTCTTCATTTAATTTTTTTAGTTTCTTTTTAACGTCATCTCTAATTCCCTTTACTCTATCTTGAATATTTATATCTTCTACTTCACCTTTTTTTACTCTTTTTAATGTAGTAAATGATACATTAAAATCTAAGTTTTCTATACTTCCACAAGCAGAATCATAAATATGTTTTATAAGTTCAATATCACTATCAAAATTTTCAACATAAGCTTCAAGTCCAGCAGTGTTAATGCATAATTCTCTAGCCTTACATTCCATACTTATAAGACCTTCTAATTCAATTTTTATATTTTCTTTTAAAATTTGTACCCACTTACTACTATTTAATTCATCTAATGTATTTATATTAAATTCTTCACTCTTTTCCCTAAGCCACTTTTCTGGCCATGGGCCACTCATGGAAAATCTATGAAGATCCAATATAATATTTTTTAATTTATCATCATTTTTAGATGAACAATAAGCTTCTACTAAATTCATAAATTCCTTATTTTCATTTTCATATTTTTCATCAAAAATCTCTTCTAGAATTTCATCTTTTAAAAGAACTGACTCCGTATCATTTAATATTCTAAATGCCGGATCTAAATCAATTACATTAAAATTATTTTTTATAACATCAAGACAAAAAGAATGCATGGTAGTAATATTAGCTCTGCTTAATAATGTAAGCTGCTTTTGAAGATTCTTGGAATTTGGATTTTTTTCTAATGCTTTTGTTATAGCAGCTGCTATTCTTTCCCTCATTTCAGCAGCTGCTGCACTTGTAAATGTTACAACAAGAAGCTTATCTATATCAACTGGATTTTTTGTATCTGTTATTATTCTAATAATTCTTTCAACAAGAACAGCAGTTTTTCCTGATCCTGCAGCTGCTGCAATAAGAAGATTACAATTTCTAGTTTCTATAGCTTTTAACTGTTCATCTGTCCACATTGTTTTTCCCATTATAAATTTACTCCTCCTTCTACATCTTCTTTTATTTTTTCCCATACTTCTTTATCTTTTCTATTAGCTATAATTTTATATTTATTATTTTTTATACTAGTATCAAATTGGCAAATAGCTGAATAATCACAATATTCACAATGGGAACCTTTAATAGATTTGCATGGTTCAATTTTTATTTTGCCACTTAGCATATCTGTACATAATTCTACCATTTTGTCATTTACATATTCTCTTAATAGATCAAATTGTTCCTCTGTAACTACTGAACTTGTTTGTGAAAATGTACCATCTTTTTTTAATGTAGCTGGAATAATTAATGAATATGTAGTCATATCATTATCCATAGACTTTACAATATTTACATCCTTTAATAAAAGACCATTCATTTTCAATCTTTTCATTACTTCTTTATTTATTTCCTCATCACTAAGCTCTATTTTGCTTTTTACTATAGGATCATCAATCCTAAAATACAAAATTGCACCTGGCATAGCTTGCTTTTCAAAAATGGCCTGAGAATTTTTAAGTATTGCATCTAAATAAACAAGTAACTGTATTTGTAACCCATAATATAATTCATTTAAATTAAATTCTTTCATACCTGTTTTATAATCTACTATTCTAATATAGGTATTCCCACTTATATCAAGCTTATCTATTCTATCTATTCTTCCTGTAAGATATACATCTTCACCTGTTGGTAAACTAAGTCTTATTGGTGAACTGTTTTTGTAACTTCCAAAATTAAATTCATTACTATATATTTCAAACTGTCCTTTTTTCATTTGTTCAGATATTATTGAAACAGATTTTGTTATAACCCTTTTAAATCTAGTTGTAAAATATTTATACCTTTTATTGCTATTAAGTATTGAATTTGAAGAATTATTAAGTTTTTCATTTACTAAAGAATCAACTATTTTCTTACACTTATCTTTATCTAAATTGCTCCATAATATATTTTTATATTTTACATACTTAGTAAAATCATCTAATATTTCATGCATAAAGGATCCTAAATCTGGTGCAGAAAATTCATATATCTTTCTATCCTTAGCTTTAAGTCCATATTGAATAAAATATGCAAATGGACATTCTGCATACCTTTCTAATCTCGATATACTAAATAACAATTTATTATTGTCATTGCTATATAATTTTTTTATTATTTCCTTGGAAATATTATTAGAAGTATTATTATAACTAAACCCATCTAGTATATGCACAGATTTATTTTTAAATTTATCATTTTCTTTAAACCACTTAAATACTTCATTCCAATATTCCTCCACCTCTTCATTTTCGCAAGCTTTTCTAAGGGCAAGTATAAGCTCATTAAATGTAGGCAATGGAGATGAAATTTTAAAGTATTTATCATTCTTTTCTCTTAAATTGTATATAGAACTTTCTTCCTTCAATTTAGGAAATATTTTTTTTATTTTTGGTATTACAATTGAAGGTCTTAATGATTTACCCTCAAAATCTGCCATAGGATATGAAATCATTAAAAATTTGCTTGATAAAGTAAGAGCAGTATACACCATAAATTGCTCTTCAAAAACTTTTGCTTTTGTAGTAGATGATAATGTTATTCCTTTTAGTTTTAATATATCTCTATCTTTGTCTGATAATATACCTTCGTCTCTACTTGCTGATGGAAGTATTCCATCATTTACTCCTATTATAAATAATGCCTTAACATCTCTGCCCTTAATTCTTGCAATATCACCTATATTTACCTGATCTAGTGATACTGGTATAACTCCAATTTCCTGAGCCTCAAATCCAGAATTTAGTATTTTATAAAATTCATAAATTTCTGTATTTTTATCGCCAATAGCAGAAACAGCCTGATCTAATATATCTAAAACAATTTTTGCTATTTGGCTATATTCTTTTACCTTATCCTCTAAGTTATTTTCCTCAAAATATTTAATTCTATTGTCTATCTTATTAAATACATCAAGTTCAACCAAAAATTCATATATACACTTGCAAATATTTTTAACTTGATAATTACTGTTTATTTTATTGTGAAGATTTATTAATGGAGTTCTTACCTTTTCCATTATATCTATTATTTCTTTGTTATCATCTGAAATATATGATAAATCTCCAGTCCATTTATAATTTTTTACCCCATTTGCAAGTACAAAATTTTCAAGAACATCTATTTCATCTATAGTTATATTAGTTAATCCACTTTTTAAATACTTAAATACACTTTCATAAGACCATTTTTTCAAATAAATTTCTAATGATGATAATATAAGTACAACTATTGGATTATTTAATAAATCTATCTTCTTATCTAAAAAATATGGTATATGATACTCATTAAAAACTGCTGCAGCTACCTTGTCATAATTTTCAATGTTTCTGCATACAACAGAAATATCTTTATATCTATATTTTTCTTTTTGTATAAGCCTTATAATTTCTTTTGCAACAGCTTCCATTTCATCATAAATATTATTAGCTTTATAAAGCCTTATATTTTCTATATTTCTTGTATATTGTTCAAATGGATAAGCATAAAAATATTTCTCTAAATGTGAAAGTTCATTGCTATTTTTAAATCTATTATTTTTATTATTATTTAAATCTACTGGTTTTAAATATTTAATATTATCTTCCTGCATAATATTTAAAATCATCTGTTCAGTTTTGCTTATTACATTAAACACATCAGTAACATCACTTTTTTTCTTTCCTAATTCATCCATGCATAAAGTTATATTGACCTCTTGGCACTTACTTGCTAATACTCTTATTATTTCAAGCTGTTGAGGTGTAAATGTAGTAAATTCATCAAACCATACAATAGCATTATCATATATTGTGCACTTTTCTAGTTTTTCCTTTAAAATAGTTAACTCATCATCTGAATCTACTGAATTATTAAAAATACTCTTATTAAATTCATTATATATATATGATAAATCATGCATCTTTTGTTTTAAATGAGGATCATTGTTTTCAGTTAACTCATCTAAAGTACTATTTATAAGTTCTGGTGTTACATTATACTTTTTAAATTCAGTTATTGTTTTAGATAATATTTCAATAAATCCTTGCTCTTTAGCAATTTTATTAAAATACTCCAGATTTTCGTTACTCTCTTGAATTACCCTATAAAGAAGCATATTTTTTCCACATTCTTTAAGCCTATCATGAGCTCTTCCACCACATTCCTCAAAAACTCTATAGGCCATTCTTTTAAAACTTATAACTTGTGCTCTCATTAATGCACTTTCTGTAGCTTCTCTTAAAAGTAATGTTTCTCTTTGAAACGTATATTGCTCTGGTACAATATAAATAAGCTTATTGTCTTGATCTTCTTGTAACCTTTTTTTTATGTCATTTATACAATACATACTTTTCCTAGTTCCAGCTCTACCATATATAAATCTTATACCCATATCATTCTGCTACTTAAAATGTAATCAAATATAAACATTTTAAGAATTTTACTGTTTCAATGTATCTGCTTTTGTTATAAAAACTACTTGCATTTGATATGATACTCCACAGTCGTAAATTCCCGACTAG
>JAAYQS010000004.1 GCA_012519155.1 Clostridiales bacterium | reverse complement strand
CAGAACCCTTCTTTTGTTTTTAAAAGTAAATTAAATTTGTAGAAGGTGTACTTAATCCAACAGAAGAAATTGTTGCAGAAGATTTCCCAATTGGAGATGTTGTAGAAACTGAAAGAGAAACTATTGCAGAATATACAGATAAATTTATAATAACATCTACAGCACCAATGGGAATTACGGAAACAACATCATCTGATTATGGTTTTGGTGGAAGTACAGGCTCAGAAGGAGAACCAACAGGAGAAACAATACCAACATTAAAACCAAATGGAAATACAGGAATTGCATTAAGTACACCTTCTACAAATTTAATTTACTTTTTAAAAACAAAAGAAGGGTTCTGTTCCACAGTTTATAAAGATTCTGCTGGAGTTTTAACACAAGGATATGGTTTTACTGGTAACTATATAATAGATAAAGAAGTTATAACAGAAGCAGAAGCTACAACACAATTATTTAACATAACAACTAATAATTTTTATAAACCAATTTACAATGGACTAACAGAAGAAGTTAAAAATAAAATAACACAAAACCAAATGGATGCATTATGTAGTTTTGCCTATAATTTAGGAGTAGGCACATATAAAAATGATATAGAACCTTTAATTAATGCTGGAAATTTAGATAATACGGAAATAACAAATACTATAAAATTATACAATAAGGCAATGGTAGATGGAGTATTACAAGAATTACCTGGATTAACTAAAAGAAGACAAGAAGAAGTAGATTTATATAATAATAATGCAAGTAATATTATGGGATATGGTGTAACACCCGTTATTGGATATAGCGTACAAGGTGTTCCAGATGGAGTAGTAGTGGATAATGGAGGTTGGGGAGCAGCAATAGAAAATAATACATCAGAAGGTTCATCGTCAACGGAAAAAGAAAAAGCTAAACCAGACAGCATGGACAGTTATATGAACGGATTACCTTATGGAATGTTTTTCTACTTTATGGATAAAGATAATTACAGAACAAAACTAACCATAAATGGTACAGAAACAGAAACAATAAATACAAAAGCTTTAAGTTGCCCCACAATACAAAATATAACATATGCACCATTTATAGAAAGAGAAGAACTAAATATATATCCTGTTGTTTATAATTCTGTTAAATTTGGAAAAGTTGACCCTTCTCTACCAGAAATTCCAGCTAATAATGCAGTTTTATACAGAGTAGAAGGATATAAAGATACTTCTATAAAACACACTAAACAATTAGGAAGTGTAAGTAAATATAAAATAAATAGAAATACACCTTATAGACATTGGCAACATGAAAGTAAATTATTACAATTCCCTTATTCTTATGCTATTTTAACAGATTATATAAGCCAACCAACAACTATACAATATCACCTGATACCTAAAAATACTATAGATGTTAAAGTTACAACAACAATATCAGATTCATGCACTTATGCATTGTATATAGATGGTTATAAAGGAGATTTCCAGGGGAACATGGAAGGTAGTATAGTAAATACTAATTTAGATTTACCTGTTGCAAGTAGTGCCTATGCACAATATATGGCTACAAGTAAAGGACAATATATGGCTACTAATTTATCTGCACTAAACAATGTAAGTAAAGGTATGTTATCTTTTAACTTAAGTAGTATTATAAATAGTACAATTAGCGCAACAGATACTATATTCCAAAATAAAATGCAATTAGCAGATAAAATAGATACACCTAAATCTGTTGTAACTATGGGAGGAGATATAAGTTTTAGTAGGAGTAACGGAGCAAAGAAAGTAGAACTTATAAGATATAGATTAAAAGAACAATATTTAACTATGGCAGCTGATTATTTTGCACAGTTTGGATATAAACAAGATAAACTATTAAAACCTAATTTAAGAAGTAGATATTTTTATAATTATATAAAATGTTATAAAGCTAATATAATAGGAAATAATTTAAGTAAAAATGTTTTAGATGAGATAAAATCTATATTCCAAAATGGAACTACAATTTGGCATGTAGATAGAAATCCCAACATAGATAAAGTAATTCCTTTAGATTATTCTAAAGATAATATAGAAGTATATTAAAAGAAAATCTAATAAAATTGCTTATAATAAAGAGTAAATGTTGCATATATAATATATTTTATATATAAAACAATTACTCTTTTTTTCAAAATATTTAAGGAGGTATAAAAAAAATGGGAAAAAAAGAAAGACGAGAAATACAAAGTAGATTAGGAAGACTTTATAGAAGATATAGACTATTAGCACTAAATGTTTTTCATTGGGAAAACTTACCAGCAGGAATTGAAAGTAGGCATATTGAAGAAGCCCTATTTGAGCATGGACAATGTTTTTTCTTTGAAGATAAAGAATTAGGTTATCTATGTTTAAGAGCGGCAAATATTGGATTAAACGTCTACGGTGACCCTACACAAATAATGGTTACTGGAAATTGTTATACAAAACAATTTTCAGCTGATGAAGGTGTAAGAATTTTGAATAACGATGATATGATACCAACTTATCCTTACATTATGGAATATGCAGAAAGATTATTAGAAGTAGAAAATAGCATTATACAAAATGTAAAACAACAAAAATTTAGCTGGTTTGCAGAAACAGATGTAAATACAGAAGCAACGATGAAAGCTGTATATAAAAAAATAAATGAAGGAGAACCTATAATTTATGGTAAAAAAGCAGTAGCAGGAAATATAAGTTATATGAATATAAATACACCTTTTAAAGCATTAGAACTTAACCAATACAGAAAAGAATTAGAAAATGAATTACTATCCTTCTTAGGACTTAATAATGCAGATATTAAAAAAGAAAGACTTCTAAGTGATGAAGTAAATGCAAACAACGCATTTATAGACCGTAACGTAGAGATTATGTATAAAAACAGAAAGTATGCAGAAGAAAAAATAAATAAAATGTTTGGATTAGATATAAGAGTTGTAAAGAAAAATGATATTTATAAAGATTTAGAAAAATCCAGAGGTTTTATTAATAAAGAAGAAGAACTAACTTATTATAGCAATAAGGAGGAAGAATGATGGCAAGGTACACTTTAGAAATTAGCCAATTGTACAGAACGGAACAAGAAGTTAATTCTACTTTTAAAATTTTTGATTTTCAATACGATTTTTATACAGATATACCAGAAGTTAAAGCAAAATTTGAAAAAAAATTTATTGAAACTTATTTTTTTAATGAGATTGGATTTGAAACAGTAGGAAGATGGAAAATGGCACTTAAAGCTAAATTGAATTTAATAATGCCTTATTATAAACAACTTTATAAAACAGAACTTGCTACCAAAGATATAGACTTTATGCTTAACAAAAATTTAATTGAAACACATATAAGAGATGTTGAAAATACAAGTTTAAATAAAGATACACAAACTGCAACTACTAATTCTACAAATACAAATACATCTATAACAAGTGATATTGGAATAGAAGCAGATACACCCCAAGGTTCTATTTCAAATTTAGAAAAATATATGAGTGGAGCTAATAAAAATGATAGTAATACTACAAGTAATGGAGAAAGTAGCAATACTCAACAGGCAACAGGACAATCACAACAAAACGGAACAACAAAAGAAACTTATTCTCTATTAAGCCAAGGAAATATTGGCGTAACATCTTCTGGTTCTCTTTTAGAAGATTGGAGAAAAATTCTGATAAATATTGACCAATTAATAATAAATGAATGTAATGATTTATTCATGCAAATTTTTTAAGGAGGTAATAAATATGGATAAAATAAATACACCACAAATAATTAGTAAAACCCCAAAATACAAGTTAAGTGAGTTCGTGACTGTTTATGATTATGAACACTTAACAACTCAAGAGATAATATCTGCAATTATAGAAAAAATAAATGAAATAATAGATAGTTTAAATGCATTAAATGTAGATGTAATACTACAACAAATACAAGACCTTATAAATAATTTTCTTTTAGGTTTAGATGCAGATGTAAGAGCTATAATTATTAAAATGTTCCAAGATGGAGAATTAGATATTTATATAGAACCTATTATAAATAGACTTTTAGATGTTGCAATAGATAATAAATTAGATTTATTTTTGCTAACAGATAAATTTAAAAATAAAGTTATAGAAATTGTAGATGGTATGAATTTAAGTGCAGAAGTAGATATAAATTCAATTATTAATACTGTTAAAGTATTTATTTCGTTTTCTGTTTTATAAGCTAATCTACCTATTTTATAAAGAGTATTTTTATTAAAAATTCCATCATATTCCTTTTTAACAATAGCGTTAAAATATATTAAGCCATTTGTATAATAAGTGTTATTTTTT
>JAAYQS010000042.1 GCA_012519155.1 Clostridiales bacterium | reverse complement strand
TACATTTAAAAGTTCTGCAAATTCTTTTGGTTTATAATTTTTACTCAAATATAATCACCCCTAAATATATTATATTACATTTGATTATATTTGAATATATTTTTAATAACTATTAATAATCTCCTAACTAAATGATACTAATGTATTTTCAGGTTCCTGTGACTTTTCTACTTTTTCTTCAAGCAGTATAGCCATCTTTTCATTATATTGTTTATTTTCTCTACAAGATACTTTAGCAGTAAGAGTTATCCAATCTCCATTTTTTAATTTTAAGTCTTTTTGTGTTATACAAATAAGTCCAATTAATGATATGTCTTCTTCACAACATGTCATAGCTTTTCTTCCATGTACAAAACTACCTTTAGGATAATTATCAGGTTTATGATACATTCCTTTTACTTTTACAGTTTTACCATCATATTTTTCTGGGTTGTCTGAAATATCAAGATACCATAATCCATAGTCATCATCTTCTATTTCTATAATATCTGCATTAATATCATAAGGAAGTATTTCATCTCTAACTTCCATTATTTCACCATTACTATTTTCAAAGTATATTTCACATCTTCTATTTGCACCTTTTATCATTCTTCTAAAGGATGCAAGATCCATATTGTCTTTGTCACATCTGTTTATTATTACCATATTAGAGTTTAAAAGATGAGATATTATTAGTTGTCTCATATTATTAAAATAAACTTCAAATGTAGTAGCATCTATAGTAGTAATTATTTGAACAATCATCCATGGCATTGTAATATTTCTATAAAATGTTTCCATATCCCACATACCATTACATTCAACTAAAACTCTATCTGGTTTATATTTATCTGTACAAGAATTTACAAATTCCTTTGTAAATTCTTCTTCATCCTCTACTACAACACAGTCACAATTATATTTTTTTAGAAAATCTTTGTCTAATTCTTCTAGTCCTTCTTCAGTTAATACAACTAAAGTTTTTTCACCTTGAGAAAAATTTTCATCACTTAATGTTTCTTTAATAAAAGATGTTTTACCACTTTCTAAGAAACCACTAATTAAATAAACAGGTATTTCCACTTTATCACCTTACCTTATAATTTAAATTTAGCACATAAAAAGCTTTTTTATTTCATCTTCTTTTAAGTCTGTACCAATAACACATATTTTACCTGTAACATCAGCATTTCCTGTTCTTACTTCATATTCTTCAGGAACAAGATCAAAATATAACCATTCTTTTCCTTCAGTAGGCAAAATACCCTTTGATCTTAATATAGTACCATAATTTTTTGTACTAGATAATTCTTTTAAAATTTTATCTAATTGTTCTTTTGTATATTTATGTACAGTTTCAATTCCTATACTTTTAAATACATCATCTGCATGATGATGGTGATGCTCATGATTACAGCCACATTCTTCATCATGATGATGATGGTGTTCATGATTACAACTGCATTCTTCATCATGGTGATGGTGTTCATGATTACAACTACATTCTTCATCATGATGATGATGATGTTCCTCTTTACTAGAAGCTTCTTTTAATAATTCTTCTTCAAATTCATTAGATTTTTCCATAGCATCTAATATTGATTTTCCATTAATATCATCCCAAGCTGTTGTTATTAAATTAGCCTTACTATTTACTTCCTTTACAAGTTCAACAGTTTCTTCTAATTTATTTTGAGACATTTTTTGAGTTCTGCTTAAAATTATAGTTTTTGCACTTTTTAATTGATCAGCAAAAAATTCCTTGAAATTTTTCATATACATTTTAAATTTTGTAGCATCACATACAGTAACAAAATTATTAACTTTAACTTCTGAATTTTCTATATTTGTTAAATCTACATTTTCTACAGCTTTTATAACATCTGAAAGTTTACCTACACCTGATGGTTCTATAATTACTCTGTCTGGATTATATTTTGTTATAACTTCTTTTAATGATTTACCAAAATCTCCAACTAAAGAACAACATATACAGCCAGAATTCATTTCTGTAATTTCTATACCTGAATCCTTTAAAAATCCACCATCAACACCAATTTCACCAAATTCATTTTCAATTAGTACAAGCTTCTCACCATTATATGCCTCTTGTATTAATTTTTTTATAAGTGTTGTTTTCCCAGCTCCTAAAAATCCTGAGAATATATCAATTTTTGTCATTATTATATCACTTTCCTTTTATTTTTATATTTATAGCTTACTACAATTTACAATATAAATTCAAGATATTTATTTATATGAATATATAAATAAAGAACCACCTATTACAGGTAGTTCTATAATTTTAAATACCAAGAAGTTTATCAACTTCTCCTATAAGGTCTTCAATTTCTGGTTTACTAAGCTGTGCATCAGCACCAACAGATCTTGCCTTATGAGCAAGTTCTCCTGTAACTAATGACGAGAATACAATTACAGGTAATTCTTTAAGTATAGGATCTTCCTTTATCTTTCTTGTAAGTGTAAGACCATCAAGTTGAGGCATTTCTATATCAGTTATAAGCATTTGAACATCTTCCTTGAAATTTGGGCCCTTATCCTTCTTTAAAGCTTGCAAATAATCAAGAGCCTTTTTACCATCATCAAAAAATCTCAAATTTTTAAATCCAGCTTTCTCCAAAGTATCATGAAGAAGTTTTCTTATTAAAGGTGAATCATCAGCTAATATTAGCTTCATATTAGATCTATCTTTATATTCTACATCAACTAATCTATTTTCACTTATTCCAACCTTTGGACAAATATCTGTAACTATTTTTTCAAAATCTAACATAATAAGTAGTTTTTTGTCAATTAAAATATTTCCTACTATTAATGAACTATCTACTATATTTTCAGGTTTTCTAATTTCTTCCCATTTTATTCTATGTACCCCTACTATGTCATCAATATTAAAAGCTACTTTTATTTTATTAAATTCACACACAATAACCTTTGAGCCTAATGGTAAAGATTCTTTAGTTAATATGTACTTAAGATCAACAATTGTCAATATTTCATTTCTGCATAAAATAAGTCCTGCAATTTCCTTTTTGCTTTCAGGAAGCTTTGTTAATCCTTCTGTAGGCATTTCAATTACTTCTTTTACCTTTACAACATTTATTGCGTAATGATTTCCATTTGCTACAAATTCAATAACCTCTAATTCTCCTGTTCCTGATTCTAATAATATATCTGATTCCATAACACCCACTCCTTTTATACGTTATTCCACTCAGGTTTAAGTTTTTCTATAAGTTCTGCCTGAATTTCTTTGCATTGTAATTTTGTTGGTACTTCTACCCATGCCACTTTAATTTTTAACCTATTTTTATATATTTTTTTTGCAATATAGCTTTTATCTGTAAGAGTTCCATTATACAGGCATACAAAAAACCACCTTAATCCTTTTTCAGCTCTTCCTATAAACTTTAAATCATCATTAAAATATATTTTATAGCATCCTATAGTATTAGGTGCAGTCATACCTGCTTCACGTAAAAAAATGGGAACAACCCCTGAAGATTTACCAATTTGCTTTATCTTTTCAAAAACATCATCCTCTTCTTTTTCCATATTATTACCTCCAAAAATTAATTCCCCCATTTGTTTCTTTTCGTCCTCTTTTTACATTTTCTTTATTTATTTTAGTAATCTTCATAAAATGTTTATAAAAATACCAAGATCCATTTAATTTATGTATCTTGGCAAAAAATAACTAGTATATTGTATCTTCTTCCTTAAAATTATTTAATTTCTTATATTCAATTAGTTTTCTTACAACATGCCTTAAATAGAAATCTTCAATATCATTTCCTTCTTCAGGATTATTTAATACTTCAAATTTTTCTTGATCTAAATCAAATAATATTTCACCAAATCTCCCCTTTGATTCTGGTTGATAAAAATAAAGTGCCTTATTTCCTTCTACAAATACTTTTTTAATATAAACCATATAACTCACCCCTAAAATATTGCTTTTGTTCTTATAGCAAAGCTCTTTATTTAATATTTATTTACATTTTTATTTTACCATATAATGGTAATTCTTTTTTGGTTATTTGTCAATAGATATTATATAAATATTATAACAACAGCAATATAACTTTTTATGAAAAATATATTAAATATCCGTTAATTAAGTAGTTTATTAACTAAAAAAATTAAGAATTAATGAAAAAGCCACCAGCTTAGCTGGTGGTAATTAATAATTATTTAATTTTATATCTTAATCCTTTAACTGCTAAAGATGATCCTAAAAGCATAATTAGAATAACAAAAATATTTGTATTATCAAAGGTTTTTGCATTTTCATCAGTACAATAAATTTCAACATACTCATCACTACATCTATAAGCTTCATCTATTGTTGTAACTTTTATTATATTTTTTCCTTTATTTAAATCCAATTTATACTCAAACTCTCTTGATAAAGCTTCTTTATTTCCCACTGAACTTGTGTTAGTTCTAAAAACTTGCTTATCATTAATTAGTAGTGCATAATCTGCCACATCTTCATTTACGGTTCCCTTTAAAACAAATTTAGCATTATCCACATTTATCTTTCCATCTTTATCTTTTGCTGGCAAATTAGTAAATGTAACCTTTGGTAAAATAGAATTGTATATTATTTTATTTACTTCGTTAAATAATATATTTCCTTTTAAATCTTCTACTCTAAGATTAATAATATTTTCTCCTTCTACTAAGT
>JAAYQS010000041.1 GCA_012519155.1 Clostridiales bacterium | reverse complement strand
CCACTATTTAATGGAACAGATAGCGGATTTTATAAAGCAGCTTTATGAATACTTTTTCTTAAATAAAAACGAGATAAAAAAGAAACAAAAAAATATATCTTCTGACTTGTTAGCTAGCATTAGCAGGCAACTAACAGCAAAAGATATATCAACAATTGATATGCCTTTCAGGTCTGATTATATATACTAAATCTTGCTTATTTTATTCTATATTGATACAATTTAATATATATGCAATCTGAGAGAAAGTATCAACCATACGGATGAGATTGGACAAAATTATGATGCTAATGTAACTGCATTCCAGAGTGGTAAAGGTGATACTATTGCTGATGAACAGGAGGTATGAGATATGAAAATAAAAAAGATACGAGTAAAATTGTTGATAACGATGATTCCTATTATTGTTCTTTCTATGGCACTTCTTACCTATGTAAGCGTTAATCAAAGTAGAAAATTGATCAATGAACAGATTACCAATACACGAACAGCAGAACTGGAAGCACAGAATGGTAAAATGTTGGAGTATCTATCATCTGTATCAAATATGGCTGATACAATAGCCGCTTTGGTTGAGAAAGGCTATAAAGATATACCTATGTCTGAGTATGAAGAAATACTGGGTAATGTTATTATGGATAATGATATCGTACTTGGTAGTGGTTTATGGTTTGAGCCTTTTGCATATGATCCGAAAGAAGAGTATATGGGTCCATACGTTTACAAGGATGGAGATACTCTGGTAACTACATATGATTATAGCAATGCAGAGTATAACTACTTTGAACAGGAGTATTATACAATGTGTGTAAATGCCCAGGGAGCACAGTTTACAGCTCCATACTATGATGAGACTTCTAATACAATCATGTCATCCTGTGCAGCACCAATTATTGTCGGTGGAAAGTATATTGGATGTGTAACTGTAGATATTGAATTATCTACTATTACAGAGTTAATAAGTCAGATTACTGTTGGTAAATCTGGATGGGCAACACTTACTACAGGTAATGGTACATATATTGCAGGAGCAGATGAAGATAAGATAAAAAATGCAGAGAATATATTAAATGACAGTAATGCTTCGCTTGCAACCTTAGGAAATGTAATTTTGGAAAATGAAACAGGTAGTGGAGTTTACCAGGATACGAGCCTTGGAAGAATAAACGTGAACTATGCTACAATTGATTTGACTGGCTGGAAACTTTTACTTCAGTTACCTGATAAAGAATTAGTTACGCCTATTAACAGAATTATTACTGTCATGATCGTAGTTGCACTGATTGCACTTGTAGCAACGATTTTAAGCGTGGCACTAATTGTAAATAATATTTCAAAGAGTATAAGCAGAGTAAATGATTTTGTAGGTTCATTAGCTGATGGTGACTTTAGTGTAGAACATATCAAGGTTACGTCAGAAGATGAACTTGGTAGAATGAGCAATTCACTTAATAATATGTATGATAGTAATAAAGGTGTTATTCAGAAGATTAGTGATCATTCTGTTGAAATCGGAAAGAACAGTGAAGTACTAAAATCATCTTCAAAAACTCTTGAAGAGAAGTTTGAACAGATTAGCGAATTCATGAAGGAAATCAATTCATCTATGCTTTCAACAAGTGCAGCAACCCAGGAGGTAAACGCTTCTTCAGAAGAGGTATTATCGAATGTTAATTTACTGGCACAGGAAGCTGGACAAAGTCTAAAGATGGCTGATGAGATCAGAAATAGAGCGGAAATAGTTAATCAGAACAGCCAGAAATCTTTTGAATCTGCCAATACCTTATCAAAGAGATTTGAACAGAGTCTTGAGGAGAGTATTGCAAACTCGAAGGTGGTAGAAAACATTGGACAGCTTGCAGATGTTATTTCTGAAATTGCTGAACAAATAAATCTTCTCTCGTTAAATGCTTCGATTGAAGCAGCTAGAGCTGGTGAAGCAGGTAAAGGATTTGCGGTTGTAGCAGCGGAAATAGGAAGCCTTGCTAACAATACAGCAGAAACAGTTGCTCAGATCAAGAATACCATTTCTGATGTTAGAGGTGCATTTGAAGGATTATTAGACGAAGCAAATGAAATGCTTAGCTTTTTGAAAAATACAGTAAGTCCTGATTACAGCAGTTTTGTTGATGTAGCAAAACAGTATGGACAAGATGCAGAGAGCATTGATGAAACATCAAATAAGCTTTCAAAAATGTCAGATGCGATTAGAGAGATCATGCAGGAAGTGACGGATGCAATACAGAATATTGCAGAAGCTACGCAGGTTACGACAGAGTTAAGTACAGATATCATGGATAACATTGAAAAGGTTTCAGAGAATGTTTCAGGTATTGCAGAAATGTCTCATGAACAGGATTCTATTGCAAAAGATCTAGGAGAAGTAGTGGGTAAGTTTACACTTTAATAAATAGTTGGTTTTCTCTCTGATTTCATAAATATGATGGCAAGGTGAAATTTGAACAGGAACAGGATAGATTTGTGGTAAAAGGTTTTTTGAACTGTAAGAACTGGTGTCAGGGGATTGCATGAAGCAGTTTATTATTGTAATGAAAAAGGCTGAACAATCAAGTTCAGCCTTTCATGAGTAGAATATAGAATTTCTAATATGACCGAATAATAACTGTATAAAAAAGTGTTGACAATCCAAGTTGTTTGATGAACAAAAAAGAATTATTTGTTCTACCATAATAATCTGTAATTTAGGAAGATCCTACAAGTCTTTACATATCTATTTATTTGTAAATATTAGTTTTTATAATGCAGGTAATCTGGTTGTTTACCTGCATTCTTTATATTTCATACTAATTTCTGTTTTTTACATTAAGTTTAAATATATATAAGGGCAAAGAAATTATTTATGTATTTTGACGACAATATGTTTTATAACTTACAAATAAAGGAATTAATAAATATTGAATAATGTAAAAAGTCTGTAAAAAAGAGTAGTATTTTACAAAAATACAGGATAAAATGTAATATAATATAGTATAACATATACAATAGTTACACTATAGGGGGGATACAGATATGGACAATAAAATAATTATAACAGGAGTTAATGCAAATAATATATTTGATCAAAGTATTATTTCTAAATTAGAAGATATATACGAATTCACAATAAGTAAACCTACAGATAAAGATATAAAAGAAAATATTGAAGAATATGAACCAACTGCTGCAATTTTATGTGTTGCTGAAGATGGCGATATATCATTGCAAGTATTTAATATAATTAAAAAGAATAGTAATATTCCAGTGTTGATAATTGGAACAGTTTCTGCATGTGCTGCAGCAGAAGAGGCTATAGGAAAAGAGAACATTATTTATGAGATAATTCCCCCTTTTGGAGTAGTTGAGATTCAAGTAGCTTTAGATGAATATTTTGAACAACAAAAATTAGAAAATAATGAAAATGATGATTTTGATTTTGATGATTGTCTTGATGAGGAACCAAAAGATCAAGTTCAATTTAGTGAAGGCTATAATTATTATGAAAATGAAAGTGATTATGGAACTAAAGCTGTTGATAATTATATGCACAATGATAATGAGAAAAAAAGATATTAATAATTGATGATGACATAAAGGTACTTAGACTTATGAATGTATATTTATCTGATAAATATGATGTGACAATTATGAAAGATGGTCGAAGCGCTAGGAGATATTTAAGAACAAATATTCCACATTTAATATTATTAGATTATGTTATGCCATTAGAAGATGGTCCTGAAGTATATAGAAAAATTAAGTTGGTTGATAGACTTAGAAAAATACCTATTTTCTTTTTAACAGGGGTTGCAGATAGTAAAAAGGTAAAAAAGGTTCTTGAATTAAAACCAGAGGGATACATATTAAAGCCTGTAAGACGTGATGAATTGTTAGAAAGGTTAGATAGTTTTTTTAGCACGTATATTTATTGATATTATTATTTTTATATTATTAATAAAAAAATAAAGGATATGATGAAAATGAAGGAAGATGATAGAATACCAAATAAAAATGTATTAGATGATATTATATATACAAATGATAAATGTATAGGATGTAATAAGTGTATATCAGTGTGTCCAGTTCCATTTGCCAATGTTGTTGTTCAAAATCAAAAAACTGGAGCAAGAATGGTAAAAGTTAATACAGATAAATGTATCGTATGTGGTAAGTGTATTGAAGTATGTAACCATGGAGCAAGGACATATAAGGATGATAGTAAAAAATTTTTTATAGATTTAGTAGCGGGAGAAAAAATAACAGTTTTAATTGATCCAGCATTTAAATTTAAATATGAAGATATATATTATAACGTTATTGGTTACCTTAAGTATTTAGGTGTTTCTCATGTATATAATACAGCATACGGATCTGATATATTAACATGGCTTTATGCTGATTTCTTAAAAGATAATAATTATAACGGATATATATCATCTACTTGTCCTATAGTTATTAATTATATTGAAAGATATAAACCTGAACTTATTAATAAACTTATGCCATTTCATAGTCCTTCCATTTGTACAGCAATATATGCTAAAAAGTATCTTGGTGTTTCAGACAAACTAGCTTTAATTACTCCATGTATACAGAAACAAGAAGATGTAAATGGAAATGATGTCATATCATATCATATTACATTTAATGGATTATGCAACATGATAAATGGTATAAATATAGAAAAATATGAAGGAAAAGAAGAAAATACTTTTGGTAATGGTGCTGTTTTTTGTTTGCCAGGAGGAATTAAGGATAATATAGAAAGTGTGTTAGATTTTAATTATGGTGTTTTATCTATTCATGGTTGCAATGATGTAAAATCTTATTTGGATACATATAAGAAGTATGTTAATAATCAAATTATGTTACCAACATTAATAGAAGCATCTAACTGTGCAAAAGGATGTGTTGGTGCTATAACAACTGGAAGATTAGAAAAAGAAAATACAACATGGATTTCAGCAAATAAGTTTAAAAGACAGTTTGCTCAGAAAAATAAATATTATATACAGTATGTTAAGTTTGAAGAACGTATTAATAGAATGAATAAAATCTTTGGAAAATTAAATAAAGAGGATTTTAAAAGAAATTTCTCCTGTGATTCTTCTAAGAAAATTGTAAAAGAAAATAAATTATCACAAGAAGAAATTAACAATGTATATAATTCTATGTATAAGTATACAGCTGAAGATAGAAGGAGAAATTGTAGTGCATGTGGTTATAGGTCATGCAAGGATATGGCAGAAGCTATTGCCCATGGATACAATAGTAAAGAAAATTGTGTTTTCTATATACAAAAAAAGGTCATAAGAGAGAAAAAGCGACTTGAAGAATTATACAAAAAAACATCTTCAATTAACGAAGAGCTTATTAAAGAAGCAAAGCTTAAAACAAATTTTGTAGCTAATATGAGTCATGAAATAAGAACTCCTATGAATGCTGTTATTGGAATGGCGGAAATGGCTTTGAGAGGAAATTTAGACAATGATCAGAGAAAATACATAAATGAAATAAAAACTTCTGGTAAAAATCTTTTGACAATAATTAATGATATATTGGATTATTCTAAGATTGCTTCAGGTAAAATGGAATTAAGTGTTAATTCTTATGAAATATTATCATTACTTAATGATGTTATTAGTGTTATTAATGTAAGAATACAAGATAAAGATTTAGACTTGTTAGTAGACATAGATCCAACTATACCAAGAAGATTGTTGGGTGATGATGTAAGAATAAGACAAATGATGATAAATATACTAAATAATGCAGTAAAGTTTACACCAAGTGGTACAGTAACTATTAGAGTTTCCTATGAAAGGCAAGAAAAATCAATTATTAATTTAATAGTAGAAGTTGAAGACACTGGTATAGGAATAAAAGAAGAGGATTTAGATAAATTATTTGTTTCTTTCCAGCAGTTAGATAGTAAAAAGAATAGAAATGTTGAAGGAACAGGATTAGGACTTGCTATTACTCAGATGATTGTACAACAAATGGGAGGAGAAATAACAGTTAATAGTACATATGGAAAGGGATCTAATTTTAGTTTTTGCATACCACAAATGATAGATGTTGATGAAAGTTCAATATTAGTAGGCGATAAGGATACAAAAGTAGCATTTATGTTATCAAAGGATGCAGAAATTGATTCTCTATCAAGTATATTAACAAAACTAAACATAGAATATTTTGTTTGTAATAGTATACAAGATATTAAGTATGCATATCTTAATGGTGTTAAATTTATTTTTATTGGATACTATAAATATAATAATGATGTGAAAGATTACATAAAAAGCCTTAAAGACGTAAAGGTAAGAGTTATAGTAGACAAAAGGTATGATGATGTTGACGAAACTATAGACAATTTAAATCTACCAATAACATGTATGAGTATTGCATCTGTATTAAATAACAAAGAAATTTATGAATATGAACAAAATAAGGAAAACGATTATTTGTTATTTGAGGCACCAGAAGCTAATATATTAATTGTAGATGATAATGTTACTAATTTAACTGTAGCAGAAGGACTATTAGAGCCTATTAATATGAAGATAAAAACAGCAACTAGTGGTGAAGAAGCAATTATGCTTGTAAAGAAAAAAGATTATGATATTATCTTTATGGATCATATGATGCCAATAATGGATGGAGTTGAAGCTGCAAAAATTATTAGGAGCTTAGATGGAGATAAATATAAAAAGGTTCCTATTATAGCACTTACTGCAAATGCAATGAAAGATGCCCAAGAAATGTTTATTAGGGAAGGAATGAATGATTTTGTTGCAAAGCCAATTGAAATGAGAAGTATTGTATCAAAAATTAGAAAGTGGCTTCCAGATTATAAAATTAAAAAATGTACTAATTCAAATTTAGATAATAAGGTAGATGAAATAATTAAAATTGATGGATTAGATGTATCAGTAGGATTATCTTATACACAAACAGAAAAAATTTATAAAAAGGCTCTTAGAGACTATTATAGAGATATAGAGAAAAAATCAGATTTGATAGAAAAATATGCAAAGGATAATCTTATTCATGAATACACAATAGAAGTACATGCGTTGAAGAGTTCATCTAAAATAATTGGAGCTGTAGAACTTTCAAATATGGCAAGGGATTTAGAAGAAGCAGGAAATAATAATGATATAGATAAAATAAAAAATGAAACACCTAAATTGATAAAACTATATAGAAGTTACTTAAGTGTTTTAGAACCTTATGGACAAGATGAAAAAACTCAAGAACCTACGGAAAAAGTTACAGATGAACAGTTAAAACAAGAAGTAGAAAAGTTGTTAACTGCTATTAAGAATTTTGATATTGGAGAGGCTGAAGAGATAGCAAATAGAATATCATCATTTGAAATTAATGAAGAAAATCAAAAACATTTTAACGAAATAAATTCATTAATTGAAGAATTGGAATATGAGGATTGTGAAAACAAATTAATAGATTGGCTTAGTAGTATTTAAAGTCAAGCATAGCTTAAAGTCAAGCAATGCTTGACTTTTATAGTTTTAAGTTCCTCCATTGAGTAGGAGTATATCCTGTTTCGCTTTTAAATATTTTGCTAAAATGGCATTGATCACAAAAACCTAAAAGTGTTGATATTTCAAGAATACTTTTATTACTATCAAGCAAAAGCGTTTTGCCACGCTCTATCTTTATTTTTTTAAAATAGCTCATTACAGAAGTATTCATATTTTTTCTAAAACATGAGGATAAATATCCAGTAGAAATATTTAAATCATTTGCTATTTCTTCAAGAGACAGATGGTTTTCTAGGTGAGTATAAAGATACGAGATAATTTTGTTAATAATAAAATTATCAGTAACTTCTACAGAATTTATTAAAATATCAAAATAGGAAGTTGCCATTTGTATTTCAATTTTTTGCAGAGCTCTTATATCATTGCAATTTTGAATGGATTTATAATATTTATTGTATAAGGGATGAAGATATTGTTTAGAAGGTCCCTTTTTTATAATTTCTCTTATAAATAGTGCATTCCAAATAATAAGATCATTCTTTTTTGTAATAATAGGTACATTTTCTTGTATTTCTAATTTCTGCTTATGTTCTATTATAGAAAGTAATTTTTGTTTATCTTTAGTTTCTATTGCAAAGAAGACGTCATCATTAAAAAAATATTCATCAGAAGCAAAAACATCATACATACATAATCACCACCTTAAAAATACATTATTATATATACAAAATATATAGTAAATATACAAATTATTCAATGGGATTGTCAAAAATTATATATTAATTTATGAAAAGTGTACAAAAATTATTGTATTTGTTTTGTAACCTTTTACAGTTGATGTAAACATTTTTATGATGTATAATCAACTTGTTGAGAAATTAAGAACAATGTTAATGAATTACATAATTGCAATTAAGTAATATCATTAATGTAAATGATTTAGTAATCAAAAAATAATAATATATAAATATTTAGGAGGAGAAAATAATATGGCAGATCTTTCATTACGTAACATTTGGAAAATATATCCTGGAGATGTGGCAGCAGTAAAAGATTTCAATTTAGAAGTTGAAGATAAGGAATTTATCGTATTTGTTGGACCATCTGGTTGTGGTAAATCTACAACACTTAGAATGATAGCAGGATTAGAAACAATCTCAAAAGGAGAATTATATATTGGAGGTAAACTTTGTAATGATTTACCACCAAAAGAAAGAGACATAGCAATGGTTTTCCAAAGTTATGCATTATATCCACACATGAGTGTTTATGATAACATGGCATTTGCATTAAAATTAAGAAAAACACCTAAAGAAGAAATTGATAGAAAGGTTAGAGCAGCAGCTAAGAGCCTTGATATAGAACATTTATTAGATAGAAAGCCAAAGGCTTTATCTGGAGGTCAAAGACAAAGAGTTGCTCTTGGTAGATCTATAGTAAGAGAAGCAAAGGTATTCTTAATGGATGAACCTTTATCAAACTTAGATGCTAAACTAAGAGTTCAAATGAGAGTTGTAATATCTAAACTTCATCAACAATTAGGAACTACATTTATATATGTAACACATGACCAAACTGAAGCTATGACAATGGGTACAAGAATAGTAGTTATGAAAGATGGTATAGTTCAACAAGTTGATACTCCACAAAATATCTACAATTTCCCAGCTAATATATTTGTTGCTGGATTTATGGGAAGTCCTCAAATGAACTTCTTTGATGGACAAATTTTAGAAGAAGACGATAAGCTATATGCAACAATTGAATCTCAAAAGATTTTATTACCAGAAGAAACTGCAAAAGTTCTTAAGAAAGAAAATCTTGCAGGAAGAGAAGTTACATTTGGTATAAGACCTGAAAATATTGAATTAGATAGTGAATATGAAAGCTCTGCAAATCACCAAGCAATAAATGCTAGAGTAGAAGTAGTTGAACTTATGGGAGCTGAAAGTTATATTCATACTAAAGTTGATAACAAGGCTTTAACTATAAGAGTTAATGGTACTACTGATTATAAAGTAGGACAAGCTGCTAAGATATATATGGATGCATCAAAGATTCATGTATTTAACAAAGAAACTGAAATGAGAGTAATCTAATTAAATGAACAGTATTAATTTACTAATGAATAATATTAGTGAAATATCTAATATTCCATTTTCTTTGAGCTTCAAGGAAAAGGAAATATATAGGACTGCTGATTTTAAAGAATATACTAAAAAAGTATATAAAGATTTTCTTGTTGGAAATAAGGAATATAGGTTAACAATAAGTGAACAGGATGAGAGGGTTTTGCCCCTTCTTGTTCATTTTGTTAAAGATGCAGTTTTAGATATGAATTTAAAAAAGGATAGTCTTATTTTAGATGTTTTACAGGGGGAAAATATTAACGAAGTAAGGTTCTTGTCTGAATATCCATCTCTTTCAAAAGGATTTAGTATTATTGTAATATATGTTGAAGAAGAACTAGAAGAAATTATGGACTTGGTAGAAATAGGATATGAGGGGATAAATACTATTAAGGTAATATTTGATGGTAAATTAATAATATTAGGACATTTAGATAATGCTAAGGAACATGCAGAAAGTATTAAAGAATCATTAACTTGTGAATTTTTTCAAAAATGCATTATAAGTTATGGGTATGTTGATAAATATATGCACATAAAAGATATTTATGAAAGATGTAATAGGCGCATCAATATTGCAATTAAACTTAATATGAGTAATATTGTTCTTGATGAAAAAGCATTATTATTTGAAGAGTTAATTGGCGATATAGACATAAATAGCAAGAAAAGACTTGCTAACAATTATTGTAATGGATTTGATAAAATTGATGCAGAAATGTTAAAAACTATTGATACTTTTTTTAAATGTGGCTTGAATTTAAGTGAAAGTGCTAAAGAATTATATATTCATAGAAATACATTAATATATAGATTAGATAAAATACAAAAAGAAACTGGCTTTGATATAAGAAATTTTAATGATGCAGTTATATTCAAAATAATATTATTTGTGTGGAAAGAATATAAAGATTAAGAAATATTTAATAAAATATTAATAAATTGAAAACAATCATTAATTTTGTTAAGAAATTGAGAACAACACTTGAAAATGTTTGCAAGTTATAGTAGAATAAATTTGGGAACGGTACCAAGGGCAATGTAAATGTAAACAATGTAAATAACGTACTATTCTTTATAACAAATTGGTAACAATAATAATAAAAATATTACAAAAATATTACAAAAAGTCATTTTTTGATGTATAATAAATATTGTGAAAAAATTGTTTCATGTTTATGTATACGTATTAAATGATTAAGAGAATTGCTTATAAAACCTATAAAATAAAAAGGGTTTTGTTATATAAGAAAATGAGGAGGAGTAAATATGAGCAAACGTACAAAAGTTCTTGCAACTGTTATGGCTGCAATGACATTAACAACTGCATTTATGGGATGCGGAAGTAAGAGTTCAGATTCTAGTAAGGGAGAAAAGACATTAACAGTATGGTCTCACTTAAAAACAGCTGAAGTTAATAAGTTAAGAGAAAAAGCTGAAAAATGGGGAGAAGAAAATAACGTAAAAGTTACTGTTCAAGAAGATACTGCTGAAATGCAAGATGCTATAACAGCATTACAAAGTTCTAAGGGACCAGATTTATATTATGGTTTAGCAAATGATAACTTAGGTACTTATCAAAAAGCAGGAGTTCTTGCTGAAGTTAAATCAGGATTCATTAATGAATCAGATTATACAAGCAAAAATGTTATAAATGCTGTAACTATTGATAACAAGCAATATGCTGTTCCAATAGCTCAAGAATGTGTAGCATTATTCTATAATAAAGATAAAGTTGCTGAAGCACCAAAAACTATGGAAGAAGCTATAAAGATAGGTAAAGAAAAAGGATTTATGTTTAATGCTAGTGACTTCTATTTAACTTTTGGGTTCTTATCAGCTAATGGTGGATATGTATTCAAGGATAATGATGGATCTCTTGATACAGATGATATCGGACTTGCAAATGCTGGAGCTATTAAAGGATTCGAAACTTTAAAAAAATTTGTAGATGACAAGTTAATTGCCGCAGATATTACTGATGATATTGCTAAAGGAAACTTTACAGATGGAAAAACTTCATTATATATCTCTGGACCATGGTCTGTTGCAGATTGTAAATCAGTTAATTTAGGAATAGCTGAACTTCCAACAATAGATGGAAAACCAATGAAACCATTCTTAGGAGTTCAAACTGCATTCGTAAGTGCAAAATCTGATCAAGACAAGCAAGATTTAGCTTGGGATTTATTAAAATATTTAAATAAGGAAATGCCAGATGACTTATTAACTGAAGGTAACAGACTTCCAGTTCTTAAATCTGCACAAGAAAGCGATGTATATAAATCAAATGAATACATGAAGGCATTCTCTAAACAAGCTGAAATAGCAATACCAATGCCAAATGTTAGAGAAGTTCAATGCATGTGGACTCCAGGTGCTAACAACTTAAAGGCTCTTTTAAATGGTTCACAAGATGCTAAGACATCAGCTGAAAAAACTGTTGAACAAATTAAAGAAGGTATTAAACAACAATAATTAAAGTATATAAATAAATTTATATAATAATGGTTAGGGGGGGTAAAGCCCCCTCTAATTCTTGTAAGTTATCATAGAAAGGAGAATTGTTATGAATAAACGTAAAAGTCAAGACACAGGTAAAGCATTGGCTTTCTTAGCTATACCATTATTATCTATCTTGATTTTATCTGTTTTACCTATACTATATACTGTATGGTTGGCATTCACAGATAAGACAATAATTTCAGGAGATACAGTTAATTTTGTAGGTTTAGCTAACTTTGTAGATGTTTTCAAGGGACCTTTTAGTTCTGTATTTTTCCCAGTGTTTGGATGGACAGTTGTATTTGCAGTAATATCAACTTTTGGTTCATTCTTTGTGGGATTAATAATGGCTATGTTGGTTAACAATAATAATATTAAGGAGAGAGGAGTATATAAGGCAATTTTAATTTTACCATGGGCACTTCCAGTAACTGTTGCTATTCTTTCATGGCAAGGTTTATTAAATGGTAGTTATGGTGCAATTAATAATATGCTATTAAATATTCACATTATAAGTGAACCAATTCAATGGCTTGCTGATCCAACTTGGGCAAGAATAGCTTTATGTTTTGTAAATATATGGCTTGGATTCCCATATCAAATGAATATTTGTTTAGGTGCTTTAGCATCAATACCTAAAGAATATTATGAAGCAGCCGATGTTGATGGAGCAAGTAAAGCAACACAATTTTTCAAAATTACATTACCATCAATTGCTCAAACTGCGTATCCATTATTAATCACATCATTCTCATTTAACTTTAATAACTTTGGGTCTGCATACCTTGTAACTAGTGGTTTACCAGCAAGATCTGATAGTCAATGGGCTGGTTATACTGATATCTTAGCATCTGTTAACTTTAAGTTGGCATCTACATTAGGTAAGTATCAAACAGCTTCTACAATTAGTATTATAGTATTTGTTATTCTAGCTACAATATCTTATTTACAAATGAGAATGACAGGTCAATTCAAGGAGGTTGAATAACATGCAGATAGCATCAAAGAATAATAGTATTGAAGGCCAATACAAGTATGTTGAAAAAATAACTCCAAGAGAAAAATTAATTGCATGGCTTTCTAGAATTGTAATATGGTTAGTAATACTAATAGTGTTATTCCAAATAGTGGCAATATTTTCAGCATCAGTAGCTGAAGGAACTTCTTTTGCTACAAGTACAAGTATTTTTCCAAAAACTTTTACTATGGCTAACTATAAGTCAATATTTACAAGTACTGACTTTTTAATATGGTTAAAGAATTCACTTGTTGTTTCATTATCTGTAGGTGTAATTCAATTAGCATTATCTGTTCCAGCTGCATTTGCTTTTTCTAAATTAAAATTTAAATTTAGAAATCAAGGATTAATGGCATTATTAATTCTTCAAATGTTCCCAACTACAATGGCATTACCTGCTATTATAACAGTATGTATGCAACTTGGATTTATGGATCATCTTTTCACAATAATATTATTACAAGCAGGTGGTAGTGCTTATAATATATGGCTTATGAAGGGATATATGGATGGTATTCCTGATGATCTAGTAGAAGCAGCATATGTTGATGGTGCAACTACTTTACAAGTGTTTACAAAGATTGTATTACCATTAATGAGAAATATGTTACTTGTTGTATTCTTATTTGCTTTTATTAATGCATATAGTGAATTTATATATAGTAAAGCATTATTAAAAGATGCTAGTGTACAAACTTTAGCAACAGGTTTACAATCATTTATTAAAGATAAATTCTCATCTAACTGGACACAATATTCAGCAGCTGCAATATTATCATCAGTCCCAGTAGTAGCATTATTCATGGGATTACAAAAATATGTGGCAACTGGATTAACTGCAGGTTCAGTTAAGGGCTAATATTTAATTTATTATAGTAATTAAAGGTATGATATTTCTTAGATAACTTATGAGTGGTTTTAGTTCCTGCTTAAAAATAAGCAGGAACTATTTAAACCCTATTTTCGGTATCGTTACCAATGTTTCGATATTATTTAAGAACATGGGGGGATAATATGAATATTAAAGATATAGCAAGGTTATCCGGGGTAGGAGTAAGTACAGTATCAAGGGTATTAAATAATCATAGTGATGTTAAGGATAGTACAAGGGAGAAAGTAAAGAAGGTAATAAGGGAAAGTAACTATGTTCCAAATAATAGTGCTAGAATATTAAAACAAAATAATACTAATAATATTGGTGTTTTAGTAATGGGTGTGTTTAACCCATTATTCTCAGAAATGACAAATATTATTGGAAATATAATTAATGGATCAAAATATACAATGATATTTGAACAAAATGATTATACAAAAGAAGATGATTTTGATACATTACAGTCGCTTATAAAAGAAAAACGATTGCAAGGAGTAATTTGCCTTGGAGGAAACTTCAATTCAGAAAGAAGAATGACATTAAAGGCATTGGGTATACCAATAGTACTTACATCAGTAAATACTATTGTAGATGAGGATAAAGATGGATATTCATCAGTAGGAGTAGACAATGAAAAATCAGCGTATACTGCTACTAGATATTTAATAGATTTAGGGCATAAAGATATTGCTATAATGATTGGGCAAAAAAAAGATACAGGAATTAGTAATCTGAGGCTTAACGGATATAAGAAGGCACTAATTGAAGCAGGAATTAATATTGATGAAGGTAACATCTTGGAAGGAAATTATAGTACCAGACTTGCTTATGAAGTTATGAGAAAATTTTTATGTTCAGGTAAAAAAATTTCTGCAGTGTTTGCAATATCAGATTTTATGGCTATAGGAATTGCTAAAGCTGTTGTGGATAGTGGTTTAGAAATAGGTAAAGATATTTCAATTATAGGTTTTGATGGAATGGATGTAAGTGAATTTTACAATCCAGGGATAACAACAATAAGTCAGCCTAAAATAGAAATAGCAACCAAAAGTGCCAATGTTTTATTGGAACTTATAAATAATAGAAATTCAAAAAATAAGCATATAGTTTTGGAAACAAAATTAATAAAAAGACAATCTTGTAAAAAAAATTTGTTATAATATATCTAAGAAAAATTATTAAGAGAGGATGATGATTAATGGAAAGATCTGCTGGAGTATTAATGCACATATCTTCACTACCAGGGAAATTTGGAATAGGAACTTTTGGAAAGGAAGCTTACAAATTTGCTG